>JBIIIA010000095.1:0-9976 GCA_044235195.1 Thermoflexales bacterium | reverse complement strand
ACTCTCCACTCTCCACTCTCCACTCTCCACTACAATCTCCGTCCCATGGCCCTCCTCGATCGCCGCAGCTTCGAAGCCACCAGCAGCAGCGAAGAACAAACGCTGCGACTCGGGGCACGCCTGGGCGCCATGCTGCCGGCGTACTGCGTCGTCGCATTGCAGGGCGAAATGGGAGCGGGCAAGACGGCCTTCGCGCGCGGACTGGGAGAAGGATGGAGAGCGGAGCAGCCGCTGCGCAGCCCAAGCTTCGCGCTGATTCAAAAACATCGGCGGCCGAATGACCGCGCCGTGCTGTATCACGTCGACCTGCAGCGCATCGAATCGAACGCGACGCTGGCAGGGATCGGCCTGCGCGAGTTGATGGACGACGAAGAAGCGGTGTTCATCATCGAGTGGCCGGAGCGTGCCGAAGCGATGCTGCCGCCGGATGCGCTGCGCGTGCGAATTCGCGCGATCAGCGAAACCAAGCGGCAGTTCCTGTTCAGCGCAAAGACGGACGCGGCGTGGAATCTGCTCGTCGCGTTTCGAAAATCCGCCTTCGGCGTGTAACTCATGTCCACACATCTTCTCGCCATCGACACCTGCACACGGCGCGCCAGCATTGCGCTGCGCGACGCACACATGCTGCACGCCGAGATCACCTGGGAATGCGAACGCCAGGAAACCGCGCACGTGGCCGAGCGCGTGCAGCACATGCTGCGCACCAGCCACGTCGACGCCGCGCAGATCGGAGCGGTCGGCGTGGCGATCGGCCCGGGTTCGTACACCGGCGTGCGCTGCGGGCTGGCGATCGCCAAAGGCATGGCCGTGGCGTTGAACATCCCGCTGATCGGCGTCAATGCCTTCGACGTCGTCGCCTACGCCCAGCCCGCGATCAAGCAGTCGCTGATGATCGTCGTCGAAGTCGGCCGCAGCCGCGTCGCGACCTGCCCGTACGACCTCGTCGGCGCGCGCATGCTTTCGGGCGAATGGCGCATCCGCACGTGGCAGGAGCTGCGCGACGACATCTACGAACCGACGTGGGTGTGCGGCGATCTGCGCGGCGATCTGATCGACGTGCTGGCGACGAATGCGAATGCGCACATCGCGCCGGCGACGCTCAACGTGCGCCGCGCCGGCTACCTCGCGGAAATCGCCTGGGGGCGCTGGACGAAGGGCGAAGTGGACGATGCGCTCACGCTCAGCGCGCTGTATCCGGCGGAACCGACATGAGCGCGAACGCGACGCAGCCGCCGATCACGCTCGATCGCATGGCACCGGCGGATATGTCCGAAGTGATGCGCATCGACGCCGCTTCCTTTCCGAAGCCGTGGCCCGAGCCGTCGTGGCGGCATGAAATCGAAAGCAACGCCAACGCGCGCTGCTGGGTGGCGCGCGCCGGCGTGCCGCCGCGCACGCTGCTGCAGCGGCTGCTGGGCAAACCGGCGCGGCACGGCGCAGTGCTCGGCATCGTGTGCATGTGGGTGGTCTTCGAAGAAGCGCACATCGCCACCATCGCCGTGCACCCGGACGCGCGCGGGCGGCGCATCGGCGACGCGCTCATGCGCACATGCGTCGAACAGGCCGACGCCGAAGGCTGCAGCCGCATGCTGCTCGAAGTGCGTGTCAGCAACCTCGTCGCGCAGAACCTGTATCGCCGCTACGGCTTTCAGGTCATCGGCCGCCGACCGCGCTACTACACCGACAACCACGAGGATGCGCTGGTGATGGTGCGGGAAACGTCGAGCGCACCCGCCGCCGACCGCCGATGACGCACCCACATACAATGCCCGCCATGAGCGCCGACGATCTGCAACAGCTAGCCGCCGAGGTGCGTGCATGCACTCGCTGCGCCTTAGCGAAAGAGCGAAAAAACGCCGTGCCCGGTGAAGGGCCGGCGAACGCCGAAATCATGTTCATCGGCGAAGGGCCGGGCATGCACGAGGACAACCAGGGCCGTCCGTTCGTCGGCGCCTCCGGCCAATTCCTGACCGAACTCATCGGGCGCGCCGGGCTCAAACGCGAGGAAGTGTTCATCGCCAACGTGGTGAAATGCCGCCCGCCGGGCAACCGCGACCCGTTGCCCGACGAAATCAACGCCTGCCGCGCATACCTCGATCGACAAATCGCGCTGGTAAACCCGAAGATCATCGTCACGCTCGGCCGCTTCTCGATGGCGACGTATTTCCCCGGCCAGCGCATCAGCGCCATCCACGGCCAGGCCAAGACCCTGCCCGACGGCCGCCTCGTCGTCGCCATGTTTCACCCGGCAGCCGCCCTGCACAACGCCGGCCTGCGCCCGGAGCTCGAGAAGGATTTCGCCGGCCTGCGCACGATGCTGGAGGAGAGACGGCAGACGGCGGACAGCCGACAGCTGACGGCCGACGGCGGACGGCAGACGGCGGACGACGGACAGCCGACGGCCGACGACGGACAGCAGACGACGGACGACCGACAGCAGACGGCCGACGACGGGCCATCCGGCCAGCTCAACCTCTTCGGATAGTTTCTCTTCCCTCTCCCCTCTTCCCTCTCCCCTCTTCCCCCTCCCATGCCCAATCCCTGGATCCTCGCCGCCCGCCCGAAGACGCTGCCCGCCGCGGTGGCGCCCGTCCTCGTCGGCACAGCGCTGGCCGTGCGCAGCGGCCCCATCGACCTGCCCGTGTTCGGCGCCACGCTGGCGACGGCCGTGCTGCTGCAGATCGGCGCCAATTTCGCCAACGACGTCTTCGATTTTCTCAAAGGAGCGGACAAAGACCGCATCGGGCCGACGCGCGTCACCCAGAGCGGGCTGCTGAGTGCGCGGCAAATGCTGATCGGCACGGCGATCGTGTTCATCGCAGCGACGCTGCTGGGTATTTTTCTCGTCGCCGTCGGCGGGCTGCCCATCGTCGTCATCGGCGTATGCGCCATCCTTGCGGCGCTGGCCTACACCGCCGGCCCCTTTCCGCTGGCCTATCACGGGCTCGGCGACGCATTCGCGTTCCTGTTCTTCGGCGTGATCGCCGTCTCCGGCACGCATCTGCTGCAGACGGGAACCGTCGACGCGACGACGCTGCTCGCCTCCGTTCCGACGGCGCTGCTGGTCACCAACATCATCGTGGTCAACAACCTGCGCGACATCGACACCGACCGCGCCGCGAACAAGCGCACGCTCGCCGTGCGCATCGGCGATCGCCGCACTCGCATCGAGTACGTCGCGTTCATGGGGATCGCGTACCTGATGCCGCTGCTGCTGTGGATGTTCGGCTTCCTCGCGAGCCCCGGCGGACTGCTGGCCTGGATCAGCCTGCCGGTGGGCATCGCACTCGCACGCGATCTGTGGCGCACACCCCGCAGCCCGGCGCTCAATCCGATCCTCGGACGCACCGCGCAGTTCAACCTGTTGTTTTCGGCGCTGTTCAGCGTCGGATTGCTGCTCTAAACGCTGCGAACGCCGATCAAAGAGAATCACAATCGCACTTGTCAACTCGCAAAAGAATGTCGACGGCAAGAAATCCGTCGGGAAAACCTTTACCAATATAAGAGTTGGATTACAATTCGCGCCGTTCGCTAAACATAGGAGATATTTTCCGTGAGTGACGCTATTCTCGAAGCCCAGCCAGATACCAGCCTGCCTTCCGCCGCGTCTGTCGACGCGCCCACTGCTCCCCCGAGCACGCTGGAGGGCGTTACACCGCGCATGATGTTGACCGGCAAGGTCAGCCGTGTGGAACTGGGTGGGGTGTTTGTAGACATCGGCGTGGGTGTGGACGGATTCGTCCATATTTCACAGCTGGTCGCCGCGTCGAACGACCCCATCACGCGCGTCGCCGACGCGTTCAAGTCGGGTGACGAAGTGACGGTTTTCGTCAGCCGTGTCTCGGTTCCGCGCAAGCGCATCGAGCTGACGATGAAGAAGCCGTCTTCGTTCGACTGGAGCAACCTCAGGATCGGCACCAAGCTCGCCGACGTCAAGGTCGTCGCCGTGGAAAGCTTCGGCGCGTTCGTGAACTTCGACGGACCGAAGGACGGGTTGATCCCGTTCAACCTCATGCCGAAAGGCATGCGCCCGAAGATCGGCGACGTGATCGAAACGGTCTGGGTAATCGAAGTCAATGAGTCGAAGAATCGCGTCGGCATGACGATGTTCGAACCGCCGGCTCTGCCGTGGGAAAGCATCCAGCGCGGCCAGGAATACAGCGGCCGCGTGACGCACTTCGAGCGCAACGGCGCATACGTGGACATCGGCGCGGAACGCGAAGGCCTGATCCGCCCAGCCTCGATCGGTGCCGGCTACGTCGATATGCGCACGGTGGTCAGCGAAGGGGAGGAGGTGACGGTCAAGGTCATCAAGGTCGACCCCGTTCGCAAGACGATCGATCTCACGTTGCCGGGTGTGAATCCGGAAGAGTTCGCGCTGTCGTCGGGACCCGAAGAGACGATCAGCCCGTTCGCGGCCGCGCTCATGCGCGCGCAGAAGATCGCCAAGAACCAGGCGGCGGCGGCCGCGAAGAAGGCCGGCAACGCCGGCTGAAATTCGCATCACGCGAGTACAGAGGCGGACCAGCAATGGTCCGCCTTTTTTGTTGACAAACACTGCGAGGGCGTGAGCCATCGCACTGAAAGACTATGGAACTCAACGAAGTCGAACGAGAACGCGTGCGCAAGCTGGCCGCGCTGCGCGCCGCCGGCATCGATCCGTATCCGCCGCGCACGGCATTCGCCGCCGAACGCCGCATGGCCGTCGACGCCGCGCAGCTCGCCGTCGCTCATGCCCAGACGCCCGAAGCACCGCCCGTCGCCTGCGCCGTGATGGGCCGCATCGTCGGCAAGCGCATCATGGGCAAGGCCGCCTTCGTGCACGTCGAAGACGGCAGCGGCCGCATCCAGCTCTTCGCCCGCGTCGGCGACGACTCCATCACCAAGGAGTCGTTCGACATCCTCAAGGACCTCGACCTGGGCGACTTCGTCGAGGCGCGCGGCGAACTCATGCTGACCAAAACCGGCGAGCCGTCGCTCAAGGTCGCCGCATGGCACCTGCTCTCGAAGGCGATCTCCCAGCTGCCCATCGCCAAGGAAGAGAAGCAGCCCGACGGCACCGTCGTGCGCTACAGCGCGATGAGCGATCCGGAGACGCGCTACCGCCAGCGCTACGCCGACATGGCCGTCAACCCCGAGGTGCGCGAAATCTTCCGCACCCGCGCGCGCATCATCAAGGCCATGCGCGAATTCCTCGACGACAACGGCTTCCTCGAGGTCGAGACGCCCATCCTGCAGCCGATCTACGGCGGCGCAGCCGCCCGCCCGTTCGTCACGCATCACAACCAGCTCGACCAGGATCTCTACCTGCGCATCGCCTTCGAGCTGTATCTGAAGCGCATCGTCGCCGGCGGCATCGAGCGCGTCTATGAAATCGGCCGCGACTTCCGCAACGAGGGCGTCAGCTTCAAGCACAACCCCGAGTTCACCATGCTCGAGTTCTACGCCGCGTACATGGACATGTACACGGTCATGGATCTCATCGAGGCGATGATCCAGCACATCGCCCGCCGCGCACTGCCGCCCGAAGCGAACGGCGTCAGCGTCTTCCGCGGCCACGCGATTCACTGGCTGCGCCCGTTCCGCCGCTGGAAACTGCGCGATGCCGTCCTCGAAAAAACCGGCGTCGACTACACGCTCTTCCCCGACGCCGCCTCGCTCGGCGCCGAGGTGCTCGCCCGCCGCCTCATGCCGCCCGAGGCCGTCAAGGACAAGCCGTGGGGCAAAATCATCGACGGCCTGATCGGCGACTACGTCGAGAAGGACCTGGTCGATCCCACGTTCCTCTACGAGTACCCGCGCGACATCTCGCCCTTCGCCAAGAGCCGCCCCGACGACCCGAACACCGTCGAACGCTTCGAAGGCTTCATCGGCGGCGCCGAGCTGTGCAACGCCTTCTCCGAGCTGAACGATCCGATCGACCAGGAACAGCGCTTCCTCGACGAAAGCGCCAACGCCGAAGGCGAAGAAGCCAACCCGATCGACGAAGACTTCCTGCGCGCCATGCGCCTCGGCATGCCGCCCATGGGCGGCCTCGGCATGGGCATCGATCGCCTCACCATGATGTTCACCGGCAAGGACACGATCCGCGAAGTGATTCTGTTTCCGCATCTGAGAAAGGAGTAAATAGTGGATAGTGGATAGTGATAGCAACTATCTACTATCACTATCCACTATCACTCTGCACCCATGTCCCCCAAACGCATCGTCATCAAACTCGGCACCAGCACGCTCACGGCAGGCACACCGCGCATCAATCGGCGGCGCATGCTAGAGATCGCGCGCCAGGTGGTGCTGGTGCGCGAGGCCGGCCATGAGGTGGTGATCGTCTCGAGCGGCGCGATGCAGGCCGGACGCGAACGCATGGGCGTGCAGAAGGATCCGCGCGCACCGCTGCCCGTCAAGCAGATGCTCGCCGCCGTCGGCCAGACGCACCTCATGCGCGCCTGGGAACAGGTGTTCGAACTGTTCGACGTGCACGTCGGCCAGATTCTGCTCACGCGCGCCGATTTGAACGACGACCGCCGCCGCTACCTCAACGCGCGCGACGCGCTCACCGCCACGCTCGCGCACGGCATCGTGCCGATCGTCAACGAGAACGACGCCGTCGCCACCGAGGAAATTCGCGTCGGCGACAACGACAACCTCTCGGCGCTCGTCGCCAATGTGCTCGATGCCGACCTGCTGCTGATCCTCTCCGACATCGACGGCCTGTTCACCGCCGACCCGCGCCGCGATCCGCAGGCGACATTGATTCCTGAGGTGCCGCTCATCGACGACGACGTGCGCGAGCGCGCCACCGGCAGCCGCACCGCGCTCGGCGTGGGCGGCATGAATACGAAAATCCAGGCGGCGGAACTCGCCACGCGCTCGGGCGTGGAAGTCGTCATCGCCAATGGCGCACGCGCAAACGTCATCGTCGACGCGGCGGCGAGCGCGCCGGTCGGCACGCGTTTCCTGGCGCAGGCGCGCAGCGTCGAGGGACGCAAGCGCTGGATTTTGTCGGAGCGCGCCGCCGGCACACTGCGCATCGACGACGGCGCTGCGCGTGCGCTGCGCCAGGGCAAGAGCCTGCTGCCCGTCGGCGTGCGCGAGGTCATCGGCGATTTCGACCGCGGCGGCATCGTCGACGTGCACGACGCCAACGGACGCGCCATCGCCCGTGGCATCGCCCGCTACAGCGCAGCCGACGCAAGAAAAATCGCCGGCCGTCAGTCCGACCAGATCGAATCGATCCTGGGCTACGACTTCGCGCCGATGCTCGTGCACGCCGACGACATGGTCGTGATCGACGGCTGACGGCCAGCCGCCCTACAATCGCCCGGCATGTGGAAATCCCGCCTCACGGTGCAGCTCGTCATCCTGCTCGCCTTCGCCGTGCGCATGTGGCACTTGGATTCGTTGCAGCACGAGTACGATTTCGGTTGGCCGCACGGCGCGGGCATTCGCATCACAGAGCTGATCCGCGCAGGAGACTGGGGCTCTCTCCCAGTGCGCAGCTTCACCTCCGGCATCGGCCTGGCCAACCCACCCGCAGCCAGCTATTTCTGGGCGCTCGTCGCTGTGTTCGACACCGACCCGCTCGCCGCCGCGGCCATCAGCGTCATGCTGAGCGTGGTCGCCGTCGCCGTCACGTATCGCGCAGCGCGCGCCCTATACTCGGAATCGATCGGCATCGCTGCAGCGCTGATCATGGCCTGCAGCGTCTGGTCCGCCTACTTCGCGCGCGGCACGTGGATGCAGGGGCAGATCGAAGCGTACGCCTGCCTGTGTGCCTGGGCTGCCTGGTCAGGCGTATGCCTTTCCAGCCACCGACGCATTCTTGCTGCCGGCGCAGCAGCGGCGCTTTTCGCGCAGACCTATCTCGCCGCCTTCGGCCTGATCGCACAGGTCGCCATCACGCTCGGTTCTGCGTGGCGCACGCTCACCGCTCCACTGCGGCGCGCCGCAGCCTACGGGCTCTCTGCTTGTGTCGTCAGCATCGGCGCATACGCCGCCCTCAATCTCACCAGCGCCGCCGGCATCGAATCAGCGATGGCACATGCGTCGACGCGCGGCGACATCGAATCCGTCCTCATCGACAACCCATTCGGCATTCGCCTAGACGTCGCCGGATTCGTGCGCTCCGCACAATTCACATCGAGCGCCGGCATCGGCGATGCAAGCGAACCCGCCGTCGCTGCGGTGCAGACCGCCGCGTCGACCGTCGTGAACATCACGTTCTTCCTCGGTGCCGTGCTGGCGCTTTTCGGGGCACGCCACAATCCGGCCGACCGCGCCGTGCTGCTGTGGTTTCTCACCCCCGCTCTCGCCGTCTCACTCGGTTCACTTCTTTTCCCACACGCCGAATTGGGAATTCAACAGTACCAGCTGCTGGCATCTCCGGCACAGTACGTGCTGACAGCACGAGGCGCAGTGCACCTGCTGCGACTCGTCGCACGCCGCACCTACCTCACGCAGGCAGCGGCACTGGCCGGCACGGCGCTGCTCGTCGTCACCGCAGCCACGCGCCTCGAGCTGCGCACGCGCTTCGAGTACGACACATGGCCGGATCAGCGCACTTTCGAAACACGGTCACTGCACACGACGCGCGCGCTCGCCGATGTGTTGCGCACGCACTGCACGCGCGTCGACAACCCGCAGAACGAAGTTTGGCTGACCAGCATTCTCGGCAGCAGCGCCCGCGTCGGCGTCGGCCGCGCACACGTTTCACCCGACAGCGTCGTATGGCAGTTTTCACCTGCCGGCGGCGACTGCCTCGGCGTCGTCGACATTCATGTGCAGCCGGATTTCGCCGCACGCATCGCCGCGCCCAGCGACGCCGCCGGATCGATTCCGACATATCGCATCCGCCCAATCGCCGACGACGCAGCATTGCTGAGCGACCTGCAAATCACCACGCCGACCGCACGTCTGCTCAACCTCGGCTGGCGACTGATCGGCGTGCAGATTCCCACCATTGCGCGCGCCGATGACGACGTGACGATCACACAGGTATGGCGCATCGAGAGCATTCCGGCAGAGCCGCACGACGACTGGTGCTATTCCATATTCGTCAGCTGGGAAGATTCCCAAGGCAAATCGTTTTCCGTCGTCGACAATCTCGAGCACACGCCCCTGATCTGCGGCCAGCGCTGGGTTATCGGCGACTACATCGTCGGCCGCATGCGCATGCGCCTGCCGGCGAGCAGCGCATCCGGGCTGGGCAAACTGAAACTCACGTTGTGGGACGGCAAGCACGCGCGCAACGCCGCCTACCTCGATCCTGACGGCGTCGCCGTTGCGCTGGAGTACCCAATCACACTGCTGAAATAGCGTCACTACGCAGGCCTAAGCAGCAGCGCGAAGATCTTCACTCCATTCCGTATAGAGTCGCTCGTACGTCGCGCGCACATCGATACGCGGTGCGAAGCGCGCCGTCGGGCGATACGCCGCACGAGCGGCCGATTCCACGTCGGGAAATACGCCCGCGCCGACACCGGCCAGCAGCGCCGCGCCGACGGCGCTGGCTTCAGATTCTTCGGACGCAACGATCGGCAGACCGATGACGTCGGCCTTCAGCTGCTGCCACCATGCATTGCGCGCGCCGCCGCCGGTGACGCGCAGCTCACCCGCGCGAAATTCGCCCAGCCGCTGCATGAGCTCGACGATGCGGCGAAAGCCGAAGCTGAGGCCCTCCATCGCCGCGCGCATCATGTCGCCGCGCGTGTGCGCCAGCCGCAGCCCGAGCCACGCGCCGGTCGAATTCGGATCGCGCTTCGGCGGGCCGCTGCCGCGCAGATACGGCACGAAGCGCACACCGTTCGCGCCGGCCGGCGCATCGGCCGCCGCGCGCATCAGGCCGGTGACCGACGCGAGCGACGCGTCGCCGGCGAACGTCTCGCTCAGCCAGTTCACCACTCCGCCGCCCATCAGCCCACCGAGCAGGTAGAAGCGCCCGGGCGCGGTGTGACATCCGCAGCCGAAGCCCGGCAGC
>JBIIIA010000443.1:0-3032 GCA_044235195.1 Thermoflexales bacterium | reverse complement strand
CGAGGGGGATCGCATCCGGCCGCAGGCCGTCGATCATGATGAAGAAGGTAGGGTGCATAGTATTTACAGAACCTGACACGCCTCCGGCGCGAAGTGCACGGCGACGGCGTCGCCGATCTGCGGGACGTGCAGGGCGGGGTTATTGAGAATGTCGGCAGAGAGGGTGTGTTCGCCGGCGCGCACGAGCAGGCGAACGACCGAGCCGAGGAACATGACCTGCGCGACGGTGCCGCGGAAGGTGTTGCGTCCGTCGGTTCCTTCGCCGAGCTGGATGATTTCCGGGCGCAGGTGCACGGTGACGGACTCACCGGGCCGGCGATCGCCGAGCGGCGCGGCGAGCCGCACGCTCTGGCCGCCGGGCAGCAGCAGCGCGTCGCGCGCCGGGGCGAGCGCGCCGGTCAGCGTGCTTTGCGTGCCGACGAACGAAGCGACGAACGCGGTGTGCGGGCGGTTGTAAATTTCCGCCGGCGGGCCGAGCTGTTCGATGCGGCCGGCGTTCATGACCACCATGCGATCGGAGAGCGCCAGTGCTTCCTCCTGGTCGTGGGTGACGTAGATGGTGGTGATCTTCAGTTCGAGCTGGATGCGGCGAATCTCGTTGCGCAGCTCGTCGCGGATTTTCGCGTCGAGCGCCGAGAGCGGTTCGTCGAGCAGCAGCACGCGCGGCTGGATGGCCAGCGCGCGGGCGAGCGCCACGCGCTGCTGCTGGCCGCCCGAGAGCTGATGCGGGTAGCGGTCGGCCATCTTGGCGAGCTGCACCAGGTCGAGCATGTCGGAGACGCGCGTGCGGATGTCGGGCTTCGACATGCGCATGAGGTCGAGGCCGAAGGCGACGTTGTCGCGCACCGTCAGGTGCGGGAAGAGCGCGTACGACTGAAACACCATGCCGACGCGGCGCTTGTTGGCCGGCGTGTGCGTGATGTCCTCGCCGTCGATGCGGATGCGGCCGGCGTCGGGCGTTTCGAAGCCAGCGACCATGCGCATGGTGGTGGTTTTGCCGCAGCCGCTCGGCCCGAGAAAGCTGACGAATTCACCGGCGGCGACGTCGAGGCTGAAGTTCTCCACGGCGACGGTGGCGCCGAAGCTCTTGCGGAGGTCGGTGAGTTGGAGGTAGGCCATGGTGTCGAATGGTGGTGAGTCTAGCGGATGCCGGCGCTGGGCTGGCTGGTGCCGCGCGCGATGCGCTGGATCAGCAGGACGAGCACCCAGGTGAGCAGGTAGCTGATGATGGTGAGGGCGGCCGGTTCGAAGATTTTGTTGCGGCCCATCGCGGCCAGATACGAACCGAACGAGCGTTCGTCGGGGAAGAGGAAGTTCACCAGCGCGTATTCGCCGATGGCGACGGCAAACGTAATGAGCGAGGCGCTGATGACGGCGACGCGCAGATTCGGCAGGATGACGCGCCAGATGACGGTGGCCCAGCCGGCGCCGAGGCTGCGGGCGGCGTCGGTCAGCGTGCGGATGTCGATGGCGCGCAGGCCGGCGTCGATGGCGCGGAACGAATACGGCAGCACGAAGACGGTGTAGCCGCCGACGAGCATCAGCATGGTGCCGGCTTCGGTGTTGGTCAGGGCGAACGGCGGCACCGAGTACGTGCGCAGCAGGCCGAGCGTGAGCACGATGCCGGGGATGGCGAACGGCAGCACCGAGATGAATTCGAGCACCGGCTTGAACTGCGGCAGGCGCAGGTGCACCCAGTAGGTCGTCGGCACGATCACCAGCGTGCTGAAGGCGATGGTGAGCACGCCGGCCAGCACCGAGAACGCCAGCGACGAGTAGAAGCGCGGCATCTTGACTTCGAGCCCCTGCTCTGTGTCGACGACGGCGAACGAGCCTTCGGGGGCTTCGAGCACTTTCGTGTACGCGTCGAAGCTGAGCACGCCGCGGCGCATGCGCAGCGAGTAGTCGAACTGGGCCAGGAGCGGCACGACGAGGTAGGCCGTGCAGAGCGCCAGGATGGCCCACGACACGATGCGGGTGACGGTGGATTTCGGTTTGTTCATCGCTTGCTTCGCGCGGCTAGCGCAGCCATTTCGCCGTGCGCTGCTGCAGCACCACGTAGACGAGGATCGACGCCGCCAGCACGACCATCATGCCGAGCGCGATGGCGTAGCTCAGGTTGGGGTTGTACATCACGTCGCCGCGAATCTGCATGCTGATGACGCGGGTGATGACATCGACTTTGCTGCCGGTCAGCGCCTCGGCGGTGGCGTAGGCGGCGAACGAATTGCCGAAGAGCAGCACCGTCGCCCCGAGGAAGGACGGGAAGAGGATCGGCACGCCGACGCGGCGCCAGAAATCGAAGGTGGTGCCGCCGAGGTTCTCCGCCGCTTCGCGCCATTCGCGCTTGAGCCCGTCGAAGGCCGGCGTCATGATCAGCACCATGAGCGGGAACTGGAAGTAAATGTAGGTCAGCACCAGGCCGGCGACGGAGTAGATGCTGAAGCCGCCGGCGTACAAATCGAGGCCGAGGCCCTTGAGAAATTTGGGCAGCGCGCCGGTGCGGCCGAGCAGCGTGATGAAGGCGAAGGCGAGCGGGATGCCGCCGGCGTTCGATGCGACGCTGGAGAACGTGATCACGGCCGAGCGCACCGAACGGGGCAGCCCGCCCCAGGTGATGGCATACGACAGCAGCGTGCCGACGACGGCGCCGATCAGCGCGGTGATGACGCTGATGCGGATGCTGACGCTGTACGCGGCCAGGATGTTCTCCTGAAAGAGATCACGCAGGTTGTCGAGCGTGAATGCGCCGTTCGGGTCGCGGAAGCTGCCGGCCAGGATCGTCCACGCCGGCAGGAACATGAACGCCAGGGCGAACAGGAAGAACGGGACGGTGCCGAGCCATGCCCAGTTCGCGCGGCGCACGGAGGGCGAAAGTGCGGTCTGCATAGGTGCCTGCGGGGGCTCATGGGAATTCCCCCGCAGCACAGCGGAGAGGGATATTCGCCATGGAATCGGCCGATGAACGGAATGCGTCGGAAAAGCGCAATTCGTGAGCGCCGCGCGAGTGTTCAGAATGCGCGGCGGCGCTC
>JBIIIA010000094.1:0-10015 GCA_044235195.1 Thermoflexales bacterium | reverse complement strand
CGCCCCGGCCCCCCCCCACCGGGCGCCCGCCGAGCGGGCGCGAGGGATTAGTTCGGGATAGACGGAGAGAAGTGGCTATGGAGATATCGTGTGTGACGGCGGAAGAGGCGCATCGGCGACGAGAGGGGTTGATCGCGTTGCTGCGCGACGTGGTGGACGGCGGCGCGTCGGTGGGATTTCTACCGCCGCTGCGTGAAGAAGAAGCGCGCGTGTACTGGGATGGGGTGATCGATGCGCTGCGTGGGCCGGGGCGGCTGCTGTGGATCGCGCGCGACGGCGACGTCGTGGTTGGCACGGTGCAGCTCGATTTGTGCGGCAAGGGCAACGGGCTGCATCGCGCCGAGATCATGAAGCTGCTGGTGCACAGCGCGCATCGTCGTCGCGGCGTAGCGCGCGCGCTGATGAACGCGGCCGAAGCCGAGGCGCGCCGCATCGGCCGCACGCTGCTGGTGCTCGACACGCGCGCCGGCGACGCGGCCGAGCCGCTGTATCGATCGCTGGGCTGGATCTGCTCCGGCGTCATTCCGCAGTACGCGCGCAACGGCGAAGGCGGGCTGGATCCGTCGGCCTTTTATTACAAACTGCTTTAGCTGGTCTCCTACAATTCACGCTCATGTCCACGTCCGTGAATTCCGCAGAACTGGTGCGGCGTTTGAGCGCTGCCGGCCATCGCGTGACGCAGGCGCGCACGGCGGTGATCGAAGTCATCGCCGGCGCTGAGGCCATGCTGGACGGTGCGGAAATTCTGCGGCGCGTGCGCGGGCTCGGGGTCGGGCGCGCCACGGTGTATCGCACGCTCGAGATGCTCGAGGCCATCGGCGTGATTCGCCTGGTGATGATCGATGGGCGTGCGCACGTCGACGCCTGCGGCGACCCGACGCTGCACTTTCATCTCGTGTGCGAACGATGCCACGGCGTGACCGAGCTGCATTCTGCGGCGGAGAGCGGGCTGGCGGCGCTGGTCCATGCCCGCGGCTTCGAGCCCAGCCGCGGACCGATCGAGGTCGTCGGCCGCTGTGCGGAGTGTCGGGTGCGGTGCGCGGGAAAATGAATTCATCCAGAGGCATGCTGACCATCGCGCACACGAATGCGCGCTACGTGCGCGAGGCCGTGGCGCTGGCGCGTTCGATTCGTCTGCGCGATCCGGATTTGCCGCTCGCCGTGGCGACGAATTGCGATCCGGCCGTGTTCGAGAACGCGTTCGACATCGTGATCCCGTGGGATTTCAGCGGCACGGGTGGGGTGACGGCGAAGATCGATGCATGGGACATGTCGCCGTTCGACGAGACGATCCTGCTGGACACCGACTGTCTGGCCGCCGCATCCCTCGATGCCGTATTCGCGCGCTTCGCCGGGCAGGACTTCGCCGTGTTCGGCAGCAACAGTGCGACCCCGTGGTATTTCGGATCCGTGGAAATGGTGCGGGCGGCCGTGCATTCGGAGACGTATCCCGTGTTCAACGGCGGGATGTACTACTTCACGAAATCCGATGCGGCGGCCGCGGTGTTTCGGCATGCGAAGGAAATGCTGCCCGACTACGATCGTCTGCAGATTCATCCGACGCGCAAAGGGCCGAGTGATGAAAGTCTGTTCAGCATAGCGATGGCGCGCGTCGGGCTGCGGGCGACGCCGCGCGACCCGGCGCATATTCTTTTCGCGCCGCTGACATTCGGCAGCCGCCTGCGCATCGACGTCATGGCGGGTCGCTGCGAGCTGCTGCACAGCGATCGTGCGACGTCGGCGACGATCGTGCATTTCGTATATCCGTGGGTGCTGCGCTACGAATACGTGCGCGAGGTGATGCGCCTGGAGGCGGCCTTCGGAAAGCGCGCCGGCCTGCATCGCGTCGATCCGTTCGTGCGCATCGCCGCGCGGGCGACGTCGTTTCGGCTGTATCGCATCCCGCGCATTCGACGGCGCGTGCGGCGATGGAAGCGTCGCCTTGCGGAAATCATGCATCGGTGACTGCGAAAGTGAAGAGAGGCGCTCTCGCATATCATCGTTCGCATGTCCGTCGCACAGCACCCGCTCGAAGCCGCGCTCGCGAAAAACACGAACGCCGAGGTGCGCTTCGATTCCCCCACGCGCCTGATCTACTCCACCGACGCCAGCAACTATTTCGTCACCCCGCTGGGCGTGCTGCTGCCGCGCACGCACGACGACGTGCTGGCGGCGCTGGCACTGTGCGCCGAACACGGCGTGCCCGTCGTCCCGCGCGGCGGCGGCAGCGGACTGGCCGGCCAGTCGATCGGGCCCGGCCTCGTCATCGACACGACCAAATACATGGACGCGCTGCTCGACGTCGACGTCGCCGGCCGCCGTGCGCGCGTGCAGACCGGCATGGTGCTCGGCCAGCTGAATAAGAAGCTGGCGGCGCACCGGCTGCAGTTCGGCCCGGACCCGGCCAGCGCCGAGCGCGCGGCCGTCGGCGGCGTGATCGGCACCAACGCCACCGGCGCGCATTCGATCCGCTTCGGCATGACGGCCGACCACGTGCTCGAGCTGCGCTGCGCGCTGGCCGGCGGGCGCGACGCGACCATCGCCGCGCAGGAGGCGCCGACCGGCGCGCTGGCCGAGACGATCGCCGCCATCGCCGCCGGCGCGCGCGAGGCGATCTACCGCGACTACCCGAAAGTCTGGCGCCGTTCGAGCGGCTACAACCTCGACTTCATCGCCGAGATGCTGGCGTTCCAGCCGGAGAATCCGGCGGCGGCGCTGACCTTCGCCAACGCCCGGCGCGGCGGCGAGAACCTGGCCGGCCATCTGCGGCAGATCGAAAAATTCAACCTGGCGCCGCTGATCGCCGGCAGTGAAGGCACGCTGGCATTCGTCAGCGAAGCCGTGCTCGATCTGGCGCCGGTCCCGAAGCACACCGCGCTGGTGATCACCTCGTTCGTCGACCTGCTCGACGCCATGCGCGCGATTCCGGCGCTGCTGCGCCTGGAGCCCGGCGCGATCGAGCTGATCGGCGGGCTGTTCATCAAGCTGGCGCGCGACCTGCCGGAATGCCGCGGCCGGCTGGACTGGCTCGACGTGTCGCAGGGCATCCCCGACGGGCTGCTGGTGATCGAGTTCAGCGGCGACACGCCGGCCGAAGTCGAGGCGGCGATCGCGCGGCTGGAGCAGCTCGTGCAGCGCGAACATCTGGCGTGCACGCTGCGGCCGCTGCGCGACGCGCGCGCGCAGGCCGACGTGTGGTACGTGCGCCGCATCGGGCTCAACGTGCTGGCCAGCATCCGCGGCGACCTCAAGCCGATTTCCGTAGTGGAAGACGTGGCCGTGCCGGTCGAGAAGCTGCCGGAGTACGTCACGCGGCTGAACGCGATATTCGCGCAGCACGGCACCACCGGCGCGTATTACGCGCACGCCAGCGCCGGCGTGCTGCACGTGCGGCCGCTGGTGAACCTGAAGACGCTGAGCGGCCTGCGCGCCATGCAGGACATCGGGCTGCAGGCGTTCGCCCTGTGCCGCGAGCTGGGCGGGGCGATGACGGGCGAGCACGGCGACGGCTACGAGCGTTCGCACTGGAACCGCGGCCTGTTCGGCGACGAGCTGTACGACGCGTTCCGTGCGGTGAAGCGCGCCTTCGATCCGCAGGGGCTGTTGAACCCGAACAAAAAAACCGACGGCTACGAAGAAGACAAGCTCGAGACCATGATGCGGCTGGGGCCGGAATATCAGGCGAAGCCGTACACGAGCACGTTCGCGTTCGCGCGCGACGGTTCACTGGCCGGGCTGGCCGAGCAGTGCAACGGCAGCGGCGTGTGTCGCAAGCCCGACGGCGGCGTGATGTGTCCGAGCTACCGCGCCACGCGCGACGAGATGCACAGCACGCGCGGGCGAGCGAACCTGCTGCGGGAATTCCTGCGGGCGAAGGCGCTGCCCAACGCGCCGGCCATTTCCGCCGACGAAGTGAAACATGCGCTGGACCTGTGCGTATCGTGCAAGGCGTGCGCCACCGAATGCGCCAGCGGCGTCGACATGTCGCGCATGAAGAGCGACTTCGTGCAGCACATCTACGAAGAGAAGGGCGTGCCGCTGCGGGCGTACGTGCTCGGGCGCATCGCGAAATTCAGTGCGCTGGCGGCGCCGCTGGCGCCGCTGGCCAACGCCGTGCTGGGCTGGGGCGTGACGAAGCGCGCGCTGGGGATCGCGCAGGAGCGGCGGCTGCCGGAATTCACGACGCAGACGTTCGCGCGCTGGTGGCGCGGGCGGGCGGAGCAGAGCGGAGTGCAGAGCGAGAAGACCGTGGCGCTGTTCGTGGACACGTTCAGCCGCTACAACCATCCGCAGGTGGCGCGCGCGGCGGTGGCGGTGCTGGAGAAGCTCGGGTATCGGGTGATCGTGCCGGAGTGGGAATGCTGCGGGCGGCCGCTGATTTCGCAGGGACAGCCGAAGGCGGCGCTGGAGGGAGTGCGGCGCAACCTGCGCGTGCTGGCGCCGCTGGCGCGGCAGGGGATTCCGATCCTCGGGCTGGAGCCTAGCTGCGTGAGCGCGTTGAAAGACGACTACGTCGACCTGGCGCCGGGCGAGGATGCGCAGGCGGTGGCGGGTGCGACGTGGGCGATCGAAGACTGGCTGGCGCGGGCGGCGACGCTGCCGGCGGGCGTCGGGCGCGGCCAGGTGCTGCTGCACGGGCATTGCCATCAGAAGGCGCTGTGGGGGACGGCGAGCGCGCGGGCGGTGCTGGTCAAGCTCGGCTTCGAGGTGAAGGAGATCGAATCGACCTGCTGCGGCATGGCCGGCGCGTTCGGCTACGAAGCCGAGCACGTCGAGATGTCGAAGAAGATCGGCGAGCTGAGCGTGCTGCCGGCGGTGCGGGCGGCGGCGCCCGACGTGCGCATCGCTGCGGCCGGGACCTCGTGCCGCGACCAGATGGCACAGGCGGCTGGGCGCGAGGCGCGGCATCCCATCGAGTGGATCGCGGAGGCGCTGTCGTAGGCACCCCCGGGTGCCCCGGACGGCCGACGTGCAATCGTCGGCATGTTCGCGTATCATGTTCGGGCGCACACATGGGGCGCCACAGACGAACGAGAGCGGGCGCTTTATGAGCGGCCGCTCATGGTTGACTAATGCAACGGCACAGTTAGAATCCTCCGCGCTTTATGGACCTGTATCTTCCTATCTTCGTATTGCTGGCTCTTTCCACCGGTCTTGCGGGACTGATCGTGGTGATCTCGATCGTATTCGGCCCGCGCAAGCGGGCGCAGGTGAAGGCGAAGCTGCAGCCGTACGAGAGCGGCATGAACGCCATCGGCCAGGGACAGCGCCGGTTCCCGGTGCGGTTCTACCTGATCGCGGTGTTGTTCATCCTGTTCGACGTCGAAGTGATCTTCTTTTACCCGTGGGCGGTGGCATTTCGCCAGCTCGGCGTGTATGGGTTGATCCAGATGCTGGTGTTCGTGGGCATCCTGTTCGCCGGTTTCATTTGGGTATGGAAGCGTGGCGCGCTGGATTGGGAAACGATGGATAAGTGAGTCTGAACTATGGGACTTGAACAAAAGCTCGGAGACATGGGAATCGTCACCGTCTCGCTGGAGAAGGCGGTGGGTTGGGCGCGTTCGAACGCGATTTGGCCGATGTTGTTCGGTCTGGCCTGCTGCGCCATCGAAATGATGAGCACGCAGGGGGCGCGCTACGACATGTCGCGCTTCGGCATGGAGTTGATGCGCGCCAGCCCGCGCCAGGCCGACCTGATGATCGTGGCCGGCCGTGTGAGCCGCAAGATGGCGCCGGTGCTGCGCAATCTGTACGATCAGATGCCGGATCCGAAGTGGGTGATTGCGATGGGCGACTGCGCCTCGTGCGGCGGCGTGTTCAACAACTACGCCATCGTGCAGGGTGTGGACGAGATCGTGCCGGTGGACGTGTACGTGGCCGGCTGCCCGCCGCGCCCGGAGACGCTGATCGACGGCATCCTGAAGCTGCAGGAAAAGATCAAGGGTGAGAAGCTCACCAAGTGGCAGTAGTCGGGATTGTTGACATTATGACGACCACTCCCAGCACATTCCAGCTGGACATACCGGAGGGCCTGGTGACGGGCACGACGGTATTCCGCGACGAAGTGACGCTGCACGCGACGAAGTCGACCGTGCTGGCGTTGCTGGCGCATCTCAAGGACGTACAGAAATTCGAGATGCTGACCGACGAGACCTGCGTGGATTACTACCCGAAGGAGCCGCGGTTCGGCATTTTGTATCAGCTCAACTCGCTGTCGCGCAATATTCGGGTGCGCGTGAAGGTGATGCTGGGCGAGTATGACGCGACGATTCCTTCGGCGTGCGGCGTATATCGCAACGCCAACTGGCTCGAGCGCGAGATTTACGACCTGTTCGGCATCGTGTTCGAAGACCATCCCGATCTGCGACGCATTCTGCTGCCGAACGACTATCCGGGGCATCCGCTGCGCCGGGAAATTCCGGTGCAGGTGGAGGAGAACGCCTTCTCGTTCAATCGCGAACGCATCGATGCGGAGAAGCCGCGGCCGACCGAGTAGCCGGGCGGGTGAAAGACCGAACAGGCGGCCGAGGGCCGAAAAGCATATGGTGAACGAAGCCACGAAGATTCCCGAGCAGACGCTGATCGTCGAGGATTCGCCGCAGAACACGGTGAAGGCGGCGGATGTACAGCTCGACATTACGATGGAGCAGCTGACGAAGCTGGTCAGCCCACGGGCGCTGACGGGCGAGACGATGCTGCTGAACATGGGCCCGCAGCACCCGTCGACGCACGGCGTGCTGCGCCTGCTGCTGGAGCTGGACGGCGAGACGGTCGTCAACTGCATTCCGGACATCGGGTTCCTGCACACGGGCATCGAGAAGACGGCGGAGTCCAAGTCGTTCGTGAAGGCGATTCCGCTGACGGACCGCACGGACTATCTGGCGCCGATGAGCAACAACCTGGCGTTTTGCGGGGCGGTGGAGAAGCTGGTCGGCGTCGACGTGCCGCTGCGGGCGCAGTATCTGCGCGTGATTTTGATGGAATTGACGCGCATGAACAGCCATCTGGTGTGGCTGGGCACGCACGCGCTGGACATCGGCGCGATGAGCGTGTTCCTGTACTGCATGCGTGAGCGCGAGATGATCCTCGATGTGTACGAGGCGGTTTCGGGTGCGCGCATGATGTCGAGCTACATCCGGCCGGGCGGCCTGTGGCGCGACGTGCCGGCGCATTTCGGCGCGCTGGTGCAGAAGATCCTGGACGTGTTCCCGGGGCGCGTGGCGGAGTACGACAAGCTGCTCAAGGACAACCCGTTGTGGAAGGAGCGCACCGTCGGCGTGGGCAAGATCAGCGCCGAGGATGCGATCGCCTGGGGCATGACCGGGCCGTGCCTGCGCGGCAGCGGCGTGAACTACGACGTGCGCAAGGCGACGCCGTATTCGAGCTACGACCATTTCGAGTTCAGCGTGCCGCTGGGCACGAACGGCGACGTGTACGACCGATATCGCTGCCGGCTCGATGAATTCGAGCAGAGCTTGTCGATCATCCGGCAGGCGATGGCGAAGCTGCCGGCGGGCCCGGTGATCACGGACGACCGCAAGGTGGCGCCGCCGCCGAAGCACGAGATTGCGTACTCGATGGAATCGCTGATCCACCATTTCAAGCTGTGGACGGAAGGGTTCCGGGCGCCGGAGGGCGAAGTGTATTTCGCCGTCGAGAGCGGCAAGGGTGAGTACGGCGTGCTGCTGTCGGGCGACGGATCGCCCAAGCCGCGACGCGTGCACATGCGCGCGCCGTCGTTCAACAATCTGCAGCCGTTGGGCGAGATGTCGAAGGGCGCACTGCTGGCGGACCTGGTGGCGATCATCGGTTCGGTCGACATCGTGCTGGGGGACGTGGATCGGTAATGCACGGCCGTCCGGCATGCGGGCGGCGGGCAGACAGCGCCGAGCGGCGAAGGCTGGTCGGTGCGGGAACGAAATCAGATGCTGAAGGACAAGCGAGCGGCGGAAATCGAGCAGATTCTGGCGAAATACCCGTTGGATCGAAAGCGCAGCGCGGTGATGCCGCTGCTCTACCTGGTGCAGGAGGAATACGGCTACTGCACGGAGGACGGCATGCGTGAGGTCGCCGAGATCTGCGGCATAGATCCGACCGAGGTGAAGTCCGTGGCGGGCTTCTACACGATGTATTACAAGCATCCGGTGGGCGCGCACGTGATCGAGGTGTGCGACGACCTGCCGTGTGTGCTGCGCGGCGCCGACAAATTCGTCGACTACGCCGAGAAGAAGCTCGGGATCAAGGCCGGCGAGACTACGGCGGATGGCAAGATTACGCTGACGACGGTGATGTGCCTGGCGGCGTGCGATCGTGCGCCGATGTGTCAGGTGAATCTGAAGTATCACTACGATCTGACGCCGGAGAAATTCGATCAGCTCGTGGATGAATTGAAGAAGGGCGAATAACCATGACGACACCGATGGAGAAGCACGTCCTCCTGCGCGACGAGGACGTTCCGAACATTCATGAGCTCGCCGTGTATCAGGCGAACGAGGGATATGCCGGTTGGAAGAAGGCGGTCACCTCGATGAAGGGCGAGGAGGTCATCGGCGTAGTGAAGGATGCCGGGCTGCGCGGCCGCGGCGGCGCCGGGTTTCCGGCCGGGTTGAAGTGGAGCTTCATCCCGAAGGACATCAATCCGAAGTACGTCACGGTGAACTGCGACGAATCGGAGCCGGGCACGTTCAAGGACCATCAGCTGATTCGGAGCAATCCGCATCAGGTGATCGAGGGCACGGCGCTGTGCTGCTACGCGATCGGCGCGCGCGTGGCTTACATTTACTGCCGCGGCGAGTTCAAGGAGCCGGCGCAGAACCTGCAGAAGGCGATCGACGAAGCGTATGCCGCCGGTCTGCTGGGGAAGAACCTGTTCGGGACGGACTATTCGCTCGATATATATGTGCATCTCGGTGCCGGCGCGTATATCTGCGGCGAAGAGAGCGCGCTGATCGAATCGTTGGAAGGCAAGATCGGCCAGCCGCGCCTGAAGCCGCCGTTCCCGGCGGTGTACGGGCTGTATGGCAAGCCGACGGTCATCAACAACGTAGAGACGCTGGCCAACGTGCCGGGCATCGTGCTGAACGGCGCGGCGTGGTATCGCCAGTGGGGCACTGAAAAGAGCCCGGGCGTGAAGATTTTCAGCGTCAGCGGCCACGTGAAGAAGCCGGACAACTACGAACTGCCGCTGGGCAAGTACAGCATCCAGGAATTGCTGGAGATGGCGGGCGGCAGCAGCACCGGACTGCCGATCAAGGCGGTGTTGCCGGCCGGCTCGTCGTCGCCGATCATCCCGGCGGCGAATTTCCATGCCAAGCTCGACTACGAGAGCATGGGCACGATCGGGTCCGTGCTGGGCTCGTGCTCGTGGATTTTCATGGACGAAAGCGTCGACATGGTGTGGGCGGCGCGCAAGATGATCCGCTTCTTCAAGCACGAGAGCTGCGGCAAGTGCACGCCGTGCCGCGAAGGCACGCACTGGGCGCTCAAGCTGTACGACAAGATGCTGTCGGGCGAGGCGACCATGGACGACGTGAACATGATCTCCGAGGTGAACAAGCAGATCAGCGGCAAGTGCTTCTGCCCGCTGGGCGAATTCTCGACCAGCTCGATGACGTTCACGTTGAAGCATTTCCGCAAGGATTACGAGGAGTTCATCGCCCAGAAGAAGGGCGGCAGCGAGGCGTATCGTCGTGAGCTCGAGCGGGATCATCACCTGCACGAGCTGCATGCGCTGGCGAAGGCGCATGTGTCGGCGCACTGATCGTGCGCGAATGATCGTGTGAATCGGAGGGCGCGTGCCCTCCGTATATATAGCGCTTTCGAACCGTGCCCCTTCGGTTCGGAAGCAAGCGAGGAATCGGTATGCGAATCGAAAGGGGCGTGTGGGCGGCGGCGGCGGCGGCGGCGATGTGCGTCGGCGTGGCGGTCGGGTCGGCCCGGGCGGCGGAAAAGGTTCCGACGCCGATCGTGGACATTACAAACGAATATACGGATCGTGTGGTGACGGTGCGCGGGC
>JBIIIA010000093.1:0-10023 GCA_044235195.1 Thermoflexales bacterium | reverse complement strand
CGCGTATCCCGACACGCATCGCGTCGAAGTGAACGGCACACGCGGCCGCGTGGTGATCGACGACACGGTGCGGCGCTTCGAGTTTCAAACGGTGGGCAACGAAACGGCGGAAGTGTGGCAGGCCGGCTATTTCAACGATCGCGCGCGTGAATTTCATCGCACGTTCGATGCGCATCTCGATGACGTACTGCGCGCGTTTCGCAGCGGCGCCGCGCCGCCGATTCATGCGCGCGCCGGGCGTCGGGCATTGCAGCTGGCGTATGCGGCGATCGAGTCGTACGAAACCGGGCGACGAGTGACTACGAAATAACGACCTGCTTGAATCGGGAGGATATTCGCGTGATGAATCCGATACGCATCGCCGTCGTCGGCGACCATCCGACGCTGTGGTTCGCGGCGCAGGAGCTGGCGCGCTGTCTCTCCGTGATGTCGGTGGCGACATGCGAGCTGCATCGCGCTGCGTCGGCATGTCCGCAGGAGCGCACGATCCGCGTCGGCTTGTCGGCGTCGTTCGGTGAGGAAGTTCCCAGCTCTTCGGGTGACGCTCGTTGGGACGACGCGCTGCACGTGAACATGGTCGGCGCCGCCGGAATCATCGCGGGCAGCAATCCGCGCAGCGTGCTCATGGCTGCGTATCGCTGGCTGCACGAGCTCGGCGCGCGCTGGTCGCGCCCCGGCGAGGAGCATCTGCCGCGAATCGATCTCTCTGCATCGTCGTCGCTCGTGCACGAGGCTCCGTCGTATCGGCATCGCTGCGTCTGCATCGAGGGATCGGTCGATCTGCGGCACGTTCTGGACATGATCGACTGGCTGCCGAAGGTCGGCATGAACGCGTACTTCCTGCAGTTCCGCGACGGGTTCACGTTCTTCGATCGCTGGCGTCGCGAGATCGGCGCGACGCCGCTCACCGGCGAAGAGGCGAGGGCGTATTCCGCGGCGCTGGTGCGTGAGAGCAAGCGACGCGATCTGCTGCTGCACGCCGTCGGGCACGGCTGGACGTGCGAGCCGTTCGGCATGCCCGGCCTGGGCTGGGACTATCCGGCGCCGCCGGTTCCCGACGACGTCGTGCCGCTGCTGGCCGAGGTGAACGGCCGGCGCGCGCTGTGGGACGGCATCCCGCTGAATACGAACCTCTGCTATTCGAATCCGGAGGTGCGCACGCGCATGCGCGATGCGGTCGCAGCGTACGCCGTGGAGCACCCGGAGATCGATCTGCTGCACGTGTGGCTGGCGGATGGCGCGAACAACCAGTGCGAGTGCGCGGACTGCCGCCGCACGCGGCCGTCGGATTTCTACGTGGCGCTGCTGAACGAGATCGACGCCGAACTGACGGTGCGCGGATCGGCGGTGCGCATCGTTTTCCTGATGTACGTCGATCTGCTTTGGCCGCCGGAAAAAGAACGCCTGCGCAACCCGGAGCGCTTCGTGCTGATGTTCGCGCCGATTACGCGCACGTACGACCATGCGTTCGAGCCGACGAGCACGACGGATGCGGCTCCGGCGCTGCCGTCCTACGAGCGCAATCGGCTGGTCTTTCCGCGCAGCGTCGATGACAACGTCGCGTTTCTGCGCGCGTGGCAGGCGGCGACGCCGGGCGTCGAGGTCGTTGATTTCGACTACCACCTGATGTGGGATCACTTCTACGACCCGAGCGGACTGCGCACGGCGCGCGTTCTCCAGCGCGACGTGCAGAATCTCGCCGAGCTCGGCATGAGCGGCTTCATCAGCTGCCAGGTGCAGCGCGCGACGTTTCCCACGGCGTTGAGCATGCGGGCGATGGCGGCGGCGCTGTGGAATCGTGCGCTCGAACATGACGCGCTGGTCGCGCAGGTCTTGCGTGAGCGATTCGGCGAGAAAAGCAACGCAGCTCTGGATCTGCTCGAGTGGATCGCCGCGGTCGTCGATCCGTCGGCGCTGCGGCGGCGCGATGCGTCGATCGTGAATCGACTAGAGCGCATGCAGGATGTCCGCGTCGACCGGATGCTCGAGGCGCTCGACGGATTCGCCGAGATGAATGTGCTGGTCGAGTTCGTGCGACGGCTGTGCGCAGCGCTCGACGCACACGCCGTCGGCGACGCGGAGCGCACCGCTGCGGCGTGGCAGGATGTGCTGAAGATGCTCGCCTCAGAACGCGATCGCATCGGCGATTGGTTCGATGCCTGGACGTTCGCTTCGACCATCGGCGACATGCTCGACGTGCGCGGTGGTCGCCGGTAAGCCGCTACAATCGCGAATGCGATGCCGTTCGATGCGACTACCCAACTCGATGAAACAGACTGGCGCCTGCTGCGTGAGCTGCAGCAGGATGCACGCCTGTCGTACGCCGAACTTGGACGCACCGTGAATCTTTCGCGCCCGGCGGTCGCCGATCGCATGAAGCGGCTGGAGGGTCTCGGCATCATCGTCGGCTATCGCGCCGAGATCAATCTGGCTCGGCTCGGCTACGGCATCCACGCCTTCGTGCGCATCAACGCGCAGGGCGACGTCTCCGATCTGCTCACGACGGTGCGCGAGACGCCCGAGGTGCTGGAATGCCTGCGCGGCACCGGCGCGGATTCGTTCATCCTGCGTGTGGCTGTGGCGTCGCTGTGGCAGCTCGAAAACGTGCTCGATAAATTCATGCGCTACGGCACGGTGACGGCGTCCGTGGTGCTGTCGTCGGTGCTGACCAAGCGCATCGTCACGGACGGCATCGAGACGCGGTTCGGCTTCGAGCACGGAGCCGGAATTTAAGATTTCCATGCTGAAGATATCGGCTGAACATTTGCGTGCGCTCGGTGCGCATCTCGCGGCAGGCTACCCGCACGAGGCGTGCGGCATACTGATCGGCGACATCGACGATGCCGGCGAAGAGCGCGTGGTGCGCGGCGTCGTGCCGGTGCGCAATGCGTGGGAGCTCGAGGCGACGCCGTCCGATGTGCACGGGCTGCACGACCGCTACTCGATCGACCCGGCAGACGTGGCGCGCGCGGACAAGGCGGCGCGCAGGCAGGGCTGGGACATCGTCGGCTTCTTTCACTCGCATCCGGACAGCCCGGCGATCGCCTCCGAGACCGACCGTGAATGGGCGTGGCCGGTGGTGTCGTTCGTCATCGCCGCGGTGTACGACGGCCGGGTGACCGACGTGCGCTCGTGGCGCCTCAGCGACGACCGCAGCGTGTTTCTCGAAGAGCGCATCGTGACCGAGTGACGATGCCAGATGCGGAAAACGACGCCGCCCCGGTTCACATCGCGAACCGGGGCGACTCAGCCCTGAATCTACGGATGAGCGCTTAGTTGAACAAGCGCCGCGTGTTCAGTTTGAGCTGTAGATAGAGGAAGCAGCCGAGGCAGAAACCCAGCAGCGCCGCGAGTGCGGCTGCGGCGACCATGCCGGCCAGCACGAATCCGGCCGTCGTCGCGCCCAGGAGAAAAGCCACTTGGGCTGCGCCGAGCAGCAGCAATGCGATCGAGTTGTTGAAGCGCATCAGCTGCTGATCTTCGTGCTCCGCACCGACGATCTGGTTCGCCAGCAGGCGCCGGCCGACGGCATAGAGCGGGCTGGCGCGTCGGCCGAACAGCACGGCCGGCACGATCATCGCGAACAGGATCGTGGTGATCCACGGCGCGTTCAGCGCGATTGCGGCGGTGATGCCGACGACGAGGACGATGCGATTCAGGCGCACGATCGGCATCGGAATGCCGTCGGCTACGAGAAGAGGTTTCTGTGCCATAGCTGTTCTTGTGATCAACGTTCGACGGGCAGGCCGACGCCGTTGCCCCATTCCGTCCACGAGCCGTCGTAGTTGCGCACGTTGGTGTAGCCGAGCAGGTTCTTCAGCACGAACCACGTGTGCGAGCTGCGTTCACCGATGCGGCAATACGCGATGATTTCCTTGTCGCCGGTGATGCCCTTGCCGCCGTAGAGCGCGCGCAGTTCATCCGCCGACTTGAAGGTGCCGTCCTCGCGCACCGCCTGCGCCCAGGGAACGCTCACTGCGCCGGGGATGTGGCCGCCGCGCAGCGCTCCTTCCTGCGGATATTCCGGCATGTGCAGCTTCTCGCCGGTGTATTCCGGCGTGCTGCGCACGTCGACGAGTGCGCCGTGCGCGCGCACGTGCGCCAGCACCTGGTCGCGGTATGCGCGCAGGTCGACGTCGTTGCGCTGGATCACCGGATAACCGCTCGACGCATGCTTCGGAACTTCACGCGTCAGTGCGCGCCCTTCGTCGATCCACTTCTTGCGGCCGCCGTTGAGCAGCACTGCTTTGGTGTGGCCGAAAAGCTGGAACACCCAGTAGGCGTAGGCTGCCCACCAGTTGTTCTTGTCGCCGTAGAACACCACCGTCGTGTCACGCGTGATGCCGCGTGAGTCCATCAGAGCGGCGAAGGCTGCGCCGTCGATGTAGTCGCGCGAGAGCGGATCGTTCAGGTCGGTCGTCCAGTCGATCTTCACCGCGCCCGGGATGTGGCCGGTGTCGTACAGCAGAATGTCTTCATTCGATTCGACGATGCGCAGGTCGGCGTCGTTCAGATGCGCCGCCAGCCAGTCCGTCGAGACGAGTGCGTTCGGATTCGCGTAATCGTTGCTGCTCATAGTTTCTTTCTCCTGATGGTATGAATTACCGCATTCGCGGTCAATGGCTCTGCGCCGCAATTTCTGCGATTCGCAGGTTTTGGGTCCGTGGGCACCTGCACATGGAAGGTTTCGACTCAATGCAGTGCCGTCATGACTGCAGCGGCCTGCTGACGAAGCGCTGCTACGTCTTCGGGCGGCATGCGCTGCAGCGCACGCACCGGCATGCTGGTGCGCGGATTTCTTCCGAGTCGCTCGGCGTGCCGTGCGACGAAATCCCAATACAGAGAGTTGAATGGGCACGCATCGTCGCCGATGCGGGCTTCGGGATCGAAGCGACAGCTACGGCAGGCGGTGCCCATGCGATTGAGGTAGTTCGCGCCGGCGGCGTACGGCTTGGTGCCGACGATGCCGCCGTCGGCGAACAGGCCCATGCCGATGACGTTCGGGGTCACCACCCAATCGTAGGCGTCGACGAACGTCGTCAGAAACCAGTCGTTGACTTCCTGCGGCCGCACTCCTGCGAGCATGGCGAAGTTGCACAGCACCATCAGCCGCTGAATGTGATGTGCATATCCGCGCTGCCAGACGCCCTGCACCGCGTCGCGCACGCACGCCATATCGGTATCGGCGTCCCAGTAAAAATGCGGCAGCGGCCGCTGTGCGTCGAGCGCATTGGCATCGCGCAGCTGCGGCATTTCCCGCAGATACAGCAGCCGCACGAATTCGCGCCAGCCGATGATCTGGCGCACGAATGCCTCGGCCGAGGCCAGCGGCGCATGCCCGCTGCGCCACGCCTGCTCCACGGCGCGACACATGCGCAGCGGATCGAGCAGTCCGACGTTGAGCAGCGGCGAGCACACGGAATGAAAGAGCGCCGGCGCTTCGGAAACGACGGCGTCCTCGTACGCGCCGAAGTTGCCGAGCCGATGCGCGATGAAATCGGCGAACCACGCTTCCGCGCCCGCGCGCGTCACCGGCAGCGCGAATCCATCTGCGGCGCCCCACGCGTTCGGATGCGCACGCACTTCGTCGATCGTTCGGCGCGTGATGTCGTCGGTCTCGATCTTCGGCAGGGCGGGGATGTCGTCTCGTTCACCGCGTCGCCAGGCGCGCGTGGGCGGGTGACGGTTTTCGTCGTCGTAGTTCCACTTTCCACCGGCCGGCTGGTCTCCGTCCATGAGCAGGCCGGTGCGACGACGCATCCGGCGGTAGAAATTTTCCATGAGCGGGCTGCGTGATTCGCCGATGTCTGCAGACTGCGCCAGGAACATGCGGTCGTCGAGCACAACGAAGGGGAACTCGCCGACGTGATCGTTCAGGAAGCGTTGTGCGCGCCAGTTGTTCGGCTGCATCACATGGATGCGGCCGGGCGCATGTTCGGCGCGATGCGCGCGCAGGCCGGAGGCGAACGACGCTGCGCGCCGCAGATCGACGGCCCAGCCGGCGGCGCGCATCTCTTCGGCGAAGTGGCGCATGGCGGCCAGCATGAAGATCAGCTTGTGCCGATGCCACGGCCGTGCGTGCAGCAGATGCTCCGATTCGATCAGCAGAATGTGCGCATTGGTCGGACGCAGATCGGCGTCGGCCGCCCAGTCCGGCCAGTGGCCGGCCAGCTGATCGCCGAAGATCCAGATCGTGTCCATGATCGACGATGCTACCCGAGGAGAGCAGCCACGGATCAAGCGGCGTGATGTGCTCAGCGAATTCCCAGCCGAAGGCAACGAAAGGCAGCGAAACTCGCGTATCCTTCCGACCATGTCTCCCAAAGTTCACACTCGCGTTCTCGTCACCGGCGCGGCGGGCAAGGCCGGCCGTGCCTGCGTCCTCGACCTGCTCGCACACGGCTTCACGGTTTCCGGCGTCGACCTCGCACCGCCGTCGTACAGCTCCGGTGCGTCGTTCACGTCGGTGGACCTGACCGACTTCGGACAGACGATGGAATCGTTGTCGGCGATCGACGACCGCGTCGCCGGCGTCGACGCCGTCGTGCACCTGGCGGCCATTCCGGCGCCGGGCATCCGCACCAATGCCACGACGTTTCACACGAACATGTCGAGCACGTACAACGTATTCGAAGCGGCGCGGCAGCTCGGCATTCGGAACGTCGTGTGGGCGTCGAGCGAGACCGTGCTCGGCCTGCCGTTCGACGAACCGCCGCCGTACGCGCCGCTCGACGAAGACTATCCGGCGCGTCCGGAGTCGGCGTACTCGCTGTCGAAATATCTGGCCGAGGAAATGGCGCGCCAGTTTTGCCGCTGGGATCCGGGCATGAAGATTTTCGGGCTGCGATTCTCGAACATCATGAACCCCGACGACTACGCGCGCTTCGCGTCGTTCGATCACGATGCCATGATGCGCAAATGGAATCTGTGGGGCTACGTCGATGCGCGTGATGTGGCGCAGGCAGTGCGCAAGGCCGTGCAGTCGCCGCTCACCGGCGCCGAGGTCTTCGTCATCGCGGCAGCGGACACGGTGATGACGCGCCCGAACGCTGAGCTCATGGACGAAGTATTTCCGGACGTGAAGATGAAGCGCAAGGTCGGCCCGAACGAGACGCTGCTGTCGATCGACAAGGCGCGCCGCATGCTCGGCTACGCGCCGCAATACAGCTGGCGCAGTGTCGGTGCGGCCTGACGGGCTGCATTTGCCACGGACGACCTGTGTGCCAGCGCCGCGGCTCAGCGTTGCCTCACGTACGGCCAAGCCTGCGCTTGTGCGGCCGCCGCAGAATTGAAGAGTTATGAAATTCAATTCGAATCGATCGAAGACGCTACATGTGGCATTCGTTGTGTTCGCCGCCATCGTGCTGACGGCGTGTAGTTCTCCCGTACCAACGGCCGTTCCTGCCGCTGCGCCGACGGCAGTGCCGACGGACATCCCTGTAGCCGCAGCGACGGAGGCGCCGGTGCCCACGGCCGAGCCGACTATCGCCGGCGACGTCATGTCGACGGCGACACCCGAGGCTGCGCCGACGGAAGCGCCTGCCGCTGCACCGGCTGCTGTGGCGCGCACGCTCAAGCTGGATCCGTCGCGCAGCGTCGCGCGCTTCACGCTGGACGAAAAGCTGATGGGCAATCCGGTCACCGTCGTCGGAGAGACATCGCTGGTGGAAGGAGAAATCACCATCGATGTCGCAGCGCCGGCGCAGTCGAAGATCGGTGAGCTGAAGATCGACGCCCGCGGCTTCAAGACCGATTCCGGCCGCCGCGACGGCGCGATCGGGCGCTTCATCCTCGAATCGGTTCGCGATGAATATCAGTTCATCACGTTCACGCCGACGAAGATCGAAGGTTTGCCGGAGAAGGCCGACGCCGGTGCACCGATTGCGTTCAAGGTGACCGGCGATCTGAAGATTCGCGATATCTCGGCTCCCGTCACGTTCGATGTGTCCGTGACGTTGAATGAGGACGGCGGACTGACGGGCACTGCCACGGCCCAGGTGCTGCGCACGGCGTTCAATCTGCAGATCCCGAGCATTCCGTCGGTCACCGACGTGACCGACGAGGTGAAACTGGCGCTCGAGTTTGCCGCCGTGCCGTAGGGCCGCTTTCGTGCTTAAATGTCGCATGCGCTGAAAAGGCGCGTGCGACATGAACAGCATCGAACTTCCCAAAACCATGCCGGCCGTGATTTGTCACGGCCCGCGCGACTATCGTCTCGAAGAGCGTGCCGTCCCGCAGCCCGGCCCGGGCGAAGTGCTCGTCCGTGTGAAGCAGGCGGGCATCTGCGCCAGCGATCTCAAGTGCTATCTCGGCGCCGCGCTCTTTTGGGGCGATGCGCATCGCGAAGGCTATTGCCAGGCGCCGGTCACGCCCGGCCACGAATTCGTGGGCGAGGTCGTGGCGCTGGGCGCAGGCGCCGGCGAGAAGTACGGCCTGCAGATCGGCGATGCGGCCATCAGCGAGCAGATCGTGCCCTGCTGGAACTGTCGCTACTGTCAGCGCGGGCAGTACTGGATGTGCCAGGACGGCGACGTCTACGGATTTCGCCGCGAGGCGTTCGGCGCGTTCGCCGAGTACATGCTCTTTCCGCGCGACGCCATCAATCACAAAGTACCCAAGGATTTGCCGGCGTCGCACGCGGTGTTCATCGAGCCGTTGTCGTGCTCGATTCACGCCGTGCAGCGCGGCAACATCGAGCTCGGCGACGTCGTCGTCATCGCCGGGGCCGGCCCGCTCGGGCTCGGCATGTTCGCCGCGGCGCGCATGAAGAGCCCCGGCCTGCTCATCGCCGTCGACATGGACGACGCGCGGCTCGAGCTCGCCAAGGCCTGCGGCGCCGACCTCGGGTTCAACCCGAGCAAAGTCGACGTCGTCGACGAAGTGCGCAAGCTCACCGGCGGCTACGGCTGCGACGTCTACATCGAAGCGACCGGTCATCCCTCGGCGGTGGAGCAGGGCCTGCACATGATTCGCAAGCTCGGCACGTTCGTCGAATTCAGCGTGATGCGCGAGCCGGTGACCACCGACTGGACCATCATCGGCGACACGAAAGAGCTGAACATTCACGGGGCGCACCTCGGCCCGTACTGCTATCCGATCGCAATCGACATGCTGCGCAAAGGCCTGCTGCCGATGGACCGCATCGTCACGCACGAGCTGCCACTGGCCGATTTTCAACGCGGCATCGACCTGGTCGCATCCGGCCGCCAGTCGGTGAAGGTGACGCTGCTGCCATGACGACGATGCACGGAGTTCCCTTCGCGAAGCACGACGAAGTGTGCATCGGGCTGATCGGCTGCGGCAATCGCGGCGGCTTCCTGCTCGGAGAGCTGCTGGCGGTGCCGGGCGTGCGCATCGTTGCGCTGACGGACCAGCGCGCGGCGGCGGCGGAGAAGGCGGCGGCGCGCGTCGTCGCCGCCGGGCAGCCTGCGCCGCAGGTGTTTTCCGGCGACGACGGCTGGCGGCGCGTGATCGATGCGCCGATCGACCTGGCCTACATCGCCACGCCGTGGGATACGCACACGCCGTACGCCGTGGCGGCGATGGAGGCTGGGCGGCATGCCGCGGTCGAAGTGCCGGCCGCCGTCACGCTCGAAGAGTGCTGGCAGCTCGTCGAGACGTCCGAGCGCACGCGTCGGCACTGCGTGATGCTGGAGAACTGCTGCTACGACGAGATCGAGATGTCCGTCAAGCGCATGGTGCGCGCCGGCCTGCTCGGCACGCTGACGCACGCCGAGTGCGCGTACATTCATGATCTGCGCTCGCTGCTGCTCTCGGATGAGAGCGAGGGATTGTGGCGTCGGCAGCCGCACATCGATCGTGTGGGAAACCTGTATCCGACGCACGGGCTCGGCCCGGTGGCGCAGTGCCTCGACGTCGGCGGCGCGGACGCCTTCGACTACATGGTGTCGATGAGCAGCCGCGAGGCGGCGCTGCGCGAATATCGCGACGCCGTCGTGCCGGCCGATTCCCCCAAGCGTGCCGAGGTGTATCGGCACGGCGACATGAACACCAGCATCATTC
>JBIIIA010000442.1:0-3047 GCA_044235195.1 Thermoflexales bacterium | reverse complement strand
CCGGCCACGCTTCGCTGCGCAGCGCCGTCCACAGCCGCACGTCGTCCGCGAGCGCGGCGTCGTCGAGAGGTTCTCCGGCGTCGAGCGCGCACAGCTGCAGGCCGACGGCGGCGAATGCGCTGTTCACGGGCAGCGGGCCCAGCCTGGCGTTGGTGTGCTGCGCATCGAGGAAGGCCGCGCGCGCCTGAGCGGTTCGTCCTGTGAAATACAGCACTTCGCCGAGCGCGATGTGGGCGTCGGTGGCGTACAAGTGATGTTCGAAGCTGTGCTCGGTGATCCAGGTGGTGGCGTGGGTGAGGGCGGCGATGGCTCCGTCGATGTCGAGGGCGCGGCGGCGCAGCAGCCCGGTCAGCACGGTGGTTTCTACGGAGCCATGGTCGAAGCCGACTGCCGTGAAGATCTCGGCGGCGTGCGCCATGGCGGCGACGCGGTCCTCCGTCGTGGGGCATTCGAAGCCGGTGATGCTGCGCACGAATGCAGCGTAGCCGGCGGCCATGTCGCGCTGGCCGGCGCTGCTGCGTGCGATGCGGTGCAGCTGCTGCTGGGCAGCGGCGCTGTTGGCGTCGAGGTAGTGCCAGAGTGCCGACAGCACGATGGCCTCGCGTCGCAGTGCGGCGTCATCAGCGAGCGTTGCCGTGGCGCGCAGTGCGGTTTCGACCGGTGCGCCGAGCTTCGGGTCGTCGGCGAGGTAGCAGGCCAGCGCCCGGTCGACGGCGAGCTGCGGCGATGCCGACAGTGCGTCGGCCGGCACCGCGGCGATCCAGCGTCGGGCGGCGGCGAGGTTGCCGGCGAGGATCGCCGGGCGCGCGTGAGCGGCGACGAGGTTCGTCAGGCTGTGCACGTCGTCGCGCAGCAGATCGATGGCGGCGTCGAGGTCGCCTGCGGCGGCGAGCGCGGCGGCCGTCCGGGTGCGGATGCGACGCGTTTCGTCGCTCCCACGTTCGAGCTGCAGCCTGCGGCGCAGGAACTGCTGCAGAAGAGGGTGATAGCGATAACAGGTTTCTTCTTCGTCGTCGTTCAGCAGGTACTGAGTGGTGAACGCGTGTGCGGCGTGGGCGAGATGCAGCAGCCGGTCACAGGTCTCGACGTCGCGGCCGGAGACGGCGGCGGCGATGCGCGGGGTGACGAACGGCAGGAATGCCGTGTCGAGCAGCAGGCTGCGCAGTTCGGCTGGCAGGCGCAGATACGCCTCGGTTTCGAGGTATTCGTCGAGCGCGCCGCGGCTGCTGCGCAGCGCGATGTCGCCGTTGTCGTCGGATGCGGAGATGGTGAGGGCCAGCAGGCGGAGCGCGGCGATCCAGCCCTGGTAGCTGCGTTCGATGTCGGCGAGACGGCGTTCGTTCAGCGCCGAAAGCGTCGAATGCTGAGCGAATTCGCGGAATTCCTGGGCGTCGAAGCGCAGGTCGTGCATGTCCAGGCCGAGCACGGACCCGTCGACCAGCATGCGGCCGAGCGGCAGTGGCTGCGCGTGGCGCGAAATCGTCACGACGAGCAGGTTGGGCGGCGCGTCGTCGGCCAGGCTGCGAAAGAAGGCGAAATCGCCCGGCCGCTGCACCATGTGAAGATCGTCCAGCACCAGAATCCAGCGCTGCTGCTCGTCGGCGGCGATTTCGCGAAAGATGGCGCGCGTGAGCTGCATCTGGTCGATGTAGCCGCCCCGTTCGGCGGCGAACGGCGTGTGCAGCACCGGCAGCGCGCCGGCCAGCGCCGTCGCGAGGTGCATGAGGAATATGTCTTCCCGATCGTCCTGCTCGCTCATCGTCAGCCACGTCGTATGACATGCGTCTGCTTCGAGAGTCTGCAGCCATTGGGAAACCAGGGTGCTTTTGCCGTATCCAGCCGGGGCGGTGATGCGCACGACGCGGAGCGCTTGCCAGTCGTTCAGCCTGCGCAGCAGGCGCGGGCGTGGGATGAGTGACTCGGTCGGGCGCGGTGTGGTCGCAATCATGCCAGCGCATCGCAGTGTAACGGACTGCGCGGTCTTCGGTGCCCACACGACTCATCCACGGATTAGTCCATTTGGACAATTTTCAAATCGCGGCCGCCGAATACCATCGCCGACGTTCCGTGCCGGGGCCGGAATATCGCCAAGTGCGGTGTGTAGTTCGTCGGCATTTCCTCGTCGTCCTGATCGCTGGGCTGCAGAGCGCGGCGATGTCGTTCCCTTGCATCGATTTTCAGGACGACGAGGAAATGTTGACGAGCTGTGCGTCGCAATTGCCGAATTCGGAACAGAAGAAGCTGGCAGCACACAGAAATATCGGAGGACATGATGCATTTCGACGCGCGTATTCGAAGAAACAGACACAGCTGGCTGCGTTCGTTGTGTGCGGTGCTGGTCACTGCGCTGACGGCGATGCCGCTGCAGGCGAACGCCGCTGCCGTGGCGCGCAGTGTGAATGGGGAAGGCGCGTCGTCTGCGCAGAAGACGCAGGTCACCGGCGCGCGTGCATCCGCTGCCACTTCGACGTCGAATACCGTCGACGGAGTCATGTTCGGCGAATTCGGCGGCGCGCAGTGGGAGTACACGCCCGTCTGGTCCCCGACCACGCAGGCCTACACGTTGACGATGCCGTTCGAGTCGTCGTCTTTGACTTTCATCGCGGCGACGACGTATATGTCGGCGGTGCAATACCTCACGGCCAGCCTGCGCACCGCCGCCGGCGTGGTGCCGAAGCTGGATTGGTACGTGGGAACGTTGGGCGGAGCACAGCTCGTAGCGGGCGGCATCTATTCCGTCAGCGCCGGCATCACCGGCACGCTGACGATCACTTCGTTCGACGGTGCGGGTGCGAACCCGTACGTGTACACGGTGAATATCGTGCGCGCGCCGCCGCTGACGAAGATCGGTTGGGCTGCGATCGGCGACATCGAAGGCGAGCAGTATCCGTTCACCAGCGACTGGATCTCGACGACGCAGGCGTACACCGCGTACATCGCGAGTGAGACATCGAAGATGAATCTCATGGCGATCACCGAATACTTCACGGCGGTGACGTACATGACGGCGAGCCTGGCGACGAACGCCGGCATCGCGCCGATGACAT
>JBIIIA010000441.1:0-3050 GCA_044235195.1 Thermoflexales bacterium | reverse complement strand
GTCTCATGCGACAGCAGCACCAGATGCAAATTCGGCGGAGCCGCGTCCACCAGATGCTGCAGCACAGCCAGCGCAGCGGCGTCGCGCAGCCGATGGCAGTCGTCCAGCACCAGGATGCACTCCCGCGACGCCGCCTGCACCGCCGCGCACAGCGTTTTCACCCTCGGCAACGCGGGCGACGCCGCCGGAAGCAGCGACGCTGCGATGCGCCGCAGCAACGCGTCCGATGAATCGTCCTCGGCATCCAGCGTCACCCACGCCACGACCGGCTCGTCCCCCAGCCGCTGCAGCCACATCGCCGCCAGCGTCGTCTTGCCGAAACCGGCCGGCGCCGTCACGCGGATCAACCGCAGGCTGCGCCACTCCCCGAGCATGCGCAGCAAACGCGTGCGTTCGATCAACCGAATACGAGAGCTGGGAATCGCCTGACGCATGCCGATCCCGAGTGTAACGCAGCCCACACGCAAAGATTCACCACAAGTACCCTAATCCGATCACCGTCCCGCGTGCTACCGTGCTGCATGGATCCGGCCGATCGCAGCGGAATCGATTCCGCCGCGATTTTCGAGGGCCGGCGTCGCTGAAATCGAAAACCGACTATGTACGCACAAGCACACCTTCGTATTCGTACGCTCCGCGCCGCATTCGCCGCCGCCCTGATGCTGGCCGGCATGCATTGGAACGCCCCCGCACCGGCGCAGGCCACGCTCGGGCGCGCGGCCATGGTCGCAGCACCACCCTGCACGCTGCAAGTGACGAACACGAACGACTCCGGCGCCGGCTCGCTGCGCGCGCAAATTGCCGCCGCTTCCGCGAGCACGTCGAACGAAATCTGCTTCGACGCCACCTTCGACACACCACGGACCATCACATTGTCCAGCACGCTGCTGCTCGACAAAAACGTCACCATCATCGCGCGCAGCGGCGTTCCACTGACCATCAGCGGCAACAACGCCGTTCGTGTCATGACCGTCGTTTCGAACGTGACCCTGAGTGGCGTCAACATCGTCAACGGCTATTCCATCGACGCCGGCGGCGGCGGCATCTCCAACACCGGCCGGCTCACGCTGCAATCCGTGATCGTTCAAGGCAACACCATCACGAGAACGCCTGACGCTTCGTGGCAGCCCGGTGGCGCCGGAATTTTCAACGACGGCGTGTTGACGATGACCGACGTGACCCTCTCCGACAACCTTGCCACGGGTACATTATTTGGAGGGGGCATCTTCAACACCGGCGTGATCGCACCCATCGACCGCATCACCGTTACGCGCAACATCGCCTCTGGTGCGAGCGGTCTGCAGTCGTCAGGGTCAGTGCACCCGATCACCATCACCAGCGGCATTTTCACCGGCAATGGCTCCCCTTCCATCGATGCGAGCACAATTAGAGGCGAGTCTCTTTTCCTCAGCGACACACTTTTCCTTTCAAACACCGCCCGCGGCACCGAATCCATTCATGCCACCAATCTGGTGATGGAGAACAGCGCAGTGCGTGGCAACATCGGCGGCGGCGCATATGTCGGCACTTATACGCAAATCCGCAATTCAATCTTCGCAACAAACACGGCCTCGCAAGGCGCAGGCATTTTTGCAAACGGCCAGATCATCATCACGGGAGTGCAGTTTCTTTCAAACACAGCATCGTTCTTTGGCGGCGGCCTTTTCAGTGGTGGTACAGCCAGCATCGCAGACTCCACATTCGAAGGCAACACAGCACCGAACGCCGCCGGTGCAGTCATCGCTGCGGGCGGTGTGATTACCGGATCGTATTTCCTGCGCAATACCGTCGATGAATTAGGCGGCGCCATCTATGTGTTCAGCGGCGACACGCTCATCGAACACTCGACTTTCGATGGCAACGTCGCAGGCCTCGGAGGCGGCGCGATCGGCAACAGCAGCAATCTCGTCCTGCACGAAAATAGCTTCACCAACAATTCCACCGCGCTGAACGGTGGCGCGATCACTTCGCAAGGCTTCGTCAGCATCTCCAACAGCACTTTCTACTCGAACACGGCCGACGCCGGCGGCGCAGTCAGCAGTGACGCCCTTCTGGCCATCGCCAACACCACGTTTTACGGCAACGTCGCCAGCACCAGCGGAGGCGCACTGACCCTGACGCAGCCAGCGTGGATCACCAATACGACGATCTACAGCAACAGCTCACCTCGCGGCGGCGGCGTGTCCATCGACACACCCACGACGGCTCACTTCGTCAACACCATCATCGCCGGCAACAGCGGCAGCCAGTGCCTCACCAACGGCGGAACACTCACCGGCAGTCACAACCTCATCACCGATGTGTCGTGCGGCTTCGCCGCATCTGCATCCGCCGGCCTCGGCACGCTCGGCAACTACGGCGGCGCACTGTCCACCGTTCCGCTCGTCGCCGGCTCGCCGGCGCTCGACGCCGCCTCCGCCGCCAACTGCCCGGCGACGGACCAGCGCGGCTTCTCGCGCGTCGGAACCTGCGACATCGGCGCCTACGAATCGCGCGGCTTCGGGCTGAACATCGTCTCCGGCTCGCCGCAGACGACCACGGTCGGCACGAACTTCGCCGCCCCGCTCGTGGTGGCCTACACCAGCGCCAACAGCGAACCGGTCGGCCCCGGCGGCGTGATCACGCTGACCGCGCCGGGCAGTGGCGCCAGCATCGCGCCGCGCGCCGTCGTCACCGGCGTCGCCGACGCGACCGGCCGCGTGACCACCACGCTAGCCGCCAACAACATCGCCGGCAGCTACACAGTGACGATCAGCGCGGTCAGCGCCGGTACGCCGCTCGCGGCTAACTTCACGAACAAAGCCAGCGAGATCTTCGTCTCGCCCAGCCACGGCGCCGTCACCACCTCGACGGTGTTCATCATCGGCCCGACCGGCAGCGGCTTCACCGGCGCCACCGGCGTGTTCGTCAAGGGCGTCAAGATGTTCCACGTGGTGCGCAACGACCGCCGCATCGAGTTCACCATGAAGCAGAGCGCGGCCGTCCCCGGCACCACCGTCGACGTCGTGCTCGTCAAGGCCGGCGGCACGGTCATGACCTTCACCAAGTCG
>JBIIIA010000092.1:0-10082 GCA_044235195.1 Thermoflexales bacterium | reverse complement strand
GACGGTATATGTCCTGCAACGGTTCCGACCAGTACGATGCGGCCGACGATGCGGCCGCTTTGGGACCCAGCCGCTTGGTACAGCACTACCGAACAACTTACACGAAGTGTCTCGATCACTGTGAATGATGAGACATGGTATTGCCTAGTCGATGTCAATGTACTCGTCGCTCCGCATGGCGTCGGCTCGACGCTGGTGCATACCGATACGATTCAAGCACGTAGTGATCTCAATAAATCTCTGCGCATCGACATGTTGTCGCTGCCGCTGCACAATGGCGCATCGAACGTACTTACGGTGACCTATCAACCGAAGATGACTCGTTTCGATATCACGACTCCGGTTTCATATCTTTATACAACTACACAGTCTTTCGAGGTTCGATACGACTCCAGCGGACCGGCAATTGCTCTCATCGGAGCTCGGAATGACGCGTTTTCTGAAAGCGTCGTGATCGCCGTTGAAGATGCGGTGAGCGGGCTGTCCGAATGGAGCATCGATATCCGTGATGATACGGGATTTAGCTACTCGAGGAAGATGGTGACGCCTACGTCGATACTGTGGCCACCTACGCTGATACCTGAAGGAATGTCATCAGTGGTGACAGTGACAGCGCAAGATCGTGCAGGCAATCAGACCATCGAAGTGCATAGGCTGGTCTATGACACTACGCCGCCACAGATCGTGTCGTCTGGATTCTCCGGTGCTGTCTTTAGCTCGGCTATGCATCTGGAATTGGCTGATGCTTCGAGCGGCATCGATCAATGGCAGTTGGATGTTGAAGCCGCAGATGTGCAGTCGGGGAATCGTGTGCACACGGAGACATCCGTATATACGAATACTCAATTGTCCTGGATTCCGCCGCTCGATCTGATACCCGGAGCTGTTGTCACATTTTCTGTGACCGCCGAAGATCGGGCGGGAAATTTCGTCACACGTACGCACACAGCAATCTACGATCCATTGCCGCCGGATATCGTTATTTCCGGCATCGAGAGCACGGCGTTCGATGCGCGTGTAATTTCATATTCCACTTCCACGGGGATTGTCGTGACGGCGAGCGATGGCGTAAGTGGCATCGAACAGTGGCAGCTGAACATCGAAGATTCGACCGGCTATACGATGTCGACGGTGCTTACGACAGCATCAGTCATGACTTGGGTTCCAACCGCCATCGTGGATGGTGCATGGTTTACTGTTTCCGTAGAAGCGCGTGATGTTGCCGGCAATGTGATCACAAATGTGCAAGTCCTTCTGAAGGACACTGCTCCACCGAATATCGATGTGTCAGGATTTATGGGAATTGCGTTTCGGGACGCACTGTCCATCACTGTGAGCGACGAAGTGGGTGGCATACGAGACTGGAGCCTGGTGGTTGAAGATGATCGTGGGATGCTGTCCACTTCGGTTCATACGTCTGCTTCTACTGTTGTGTGGACGCCGTCGGGATTGCCGGATGGCGCGTTGGTTACCTTCACCGTGGCCGCACGCGACGTGTTGGGCAACACAGAAAACTGGACGACGCTGCTTGCCTACGATTTGACAACACCGACCCTGAAAGTGACTGGTCATGCAAGCGGAAGCGGCATCACCAGCCTGACGAGACGCTTGCATTTCGACATGGCGCATCCGGACAGAAGTGGAATATTGCCGATGTTGACGGTGCGTGTCGAGGCGCGTGGCGTTTCACCGATGGTCGTGACGACGACCATGCCAGCGGATTGGCTGCCGGATGCACGGTTCAATGGGCGGCTGATCACTGTGACAGCGATCGGACGCGATGCATTCGGTGCATTCGATGTCTGGCACGGACAGTTTCTATATTCGCCTCAGGTGCTTGTATCTGCCGTGATGCATCAGTATTGCGATCCCGACCGCCCTTTGCGCTATGGATATGACTGTTGGGAGCCCAACAACTGGTTCACGGAGTCACGCGAGATCGTGGCGCAGCGCTCGTACTACGGTGCTGTGTACCGAGATATGGCCGCGTCCGATCCATTGAATATGCCGAGTGCAAGTGATCGGCGAGATTTCTATCGGATCTACCTTGCCCCATGGCATACCTATGACATCGAGTTGATCCCGCTGGGGGTAGGAGAAGCTGGGGATATCGATCTGTACTTATACGCAGCAGGTGTGGACGATCTTTCGCGTTACGCCGCGCGCTCCGATCGTAGTGGTGGTATTCCAGAACGAATAGCACTCCAGTGTCTTAGCGACTGGACGACCTACGTGATTGTGGCTACAGCGTATGACACGCCAAAGGATATGCCGCGGAAATATACGCTTGTCGTCAACGATACGGGTGTTTGTGAGCCACGCTGAGCGAGGTGTATTCGAAAGTTGAGAGATGTGACCCAGAACATGCGCGGAGCAGTAGGCGCATCGGCTCGACACTTTACGTTCGCTGATTCTTGAACAATCGCCCCAGCTCTGTGACGCCGACCAGCTTGGCCAGCGCCAGATATGTCACCCCGCCGGCCAGCGAAGAACCGGCCAGCACGATCAGTCGCGCGACGAGCGTCTCCAGCCCGAAGCGCGCTTCGAGCAGTGAGCTGACGCCGGCGATGACCGCGCCGCATCCGAGCGCGGCGACGAGCACGCGTACGGCCAGTCGCGTTATGCCGTGGCCGCTCAGTCCGCCGACCTTGCGCCAGAGCAGCGGGCCCATCAGCGCGGCGTCGATGCCGGTTTTGATCGAATTGGCCAGGATGAGATTGTTCAGCGTGAAGATGGGCAGGCCGGCGCGATCGAGCAGCGCCATGACGAGCAGGATCGCGCCGTAGCTCAGCGTGCTGGCTAGTCCGACGAGCGTGGGCGTGCGCGTGTCACGCAGCGCATAGAACGCATACAAGAACGGCACGTCGAGCGCGGCGAACAGCAGATTCGGCACCGCCGATCGCAGCGCCGCGGCGGTGGCCTCCGTGCTGGCGGCGTCGAAGGCGCCGTGCTGGAAGAGCAGCGCGATGACCGGCCGTGCCAGCAGGAACAGCCCGATGGACGCCGGCGCGATGAGCACCAGCATCAGTCGCAGCCCGCCGGCCAGGGTGGATTTGAACGACTCGCTGCCGGCGGACGACGACAGCGCCGGCAACGTGGCGATCGAGACCGCCGACACGATCATGCCGAGCGGAAACTGAATCACCTGCGCGGCGTAGCGCATCGTCGACGGGCCCTCCGGGCTGATCTGCGAAGAAGCGATGTAGCTCACTTCCGCTGCGATGATCGACAGCACCAGCCCGCCGGCGACCGGCAGGAAGAGGCGCACGATCTGCGTCACGCCCGGGTGGCGCCAGTTCAGTGAGAGGCGGATCGGCACGCCGCGCAGCCCCGGGAGCTGCAGCAGCACCTGGGCGATGCTGCCGACGAGCATGCCGATCGCCAGCGCCGTCACGCCGAGCCAGCGCTCGAACAGCACCATGCAGGCGATCATGCTCAGATTGAAGATCGTGGCGGTGAAGGCGGTGAACCCGAAGCGCCGGCGCGCCTGGAGCGCGGCGGTCAGCAGCCCGCTCAGATTCATGAACAGGATCGCCGGGATCGTGATGCGCAGCAGCGTCGTCAGCTGTTCGGCATTCTGGTTGGCGCCGCCGCGGAAGACGGCCACCGGGTATGCTGCTGCCCACAGGATGCCGGTGACGATGATCAGCACGAACGTGGCCAGCCCGATCAGCGCGCCGAGCAGGGCGCCGAATTCGCGCCGCCGCGCCGCGTCGTCGCCCTCGTCCGCCGCCAGGCGGCTGAGGGTGGGCACCAGCGCCGAGCTGAGCATGCCGCCGACGAGCAGATCGTAGATCGACGACGGCAGGTTCGAAGCGAGTTCGTAGGCGCTGGCGGCTTGTCCGTTGCCGAAGAAGAACGATTTCACCGTCTCGCGCAGCAGGCCGACGACGCGGCTGCTCAGGCTGCCGAGCGATGTGAGCGTTGCGGCGCGCACGATGCTGCGCTGCGAATCATGGGGCGCGGCGGACGGCGGCCGCGCAGGGGGCGGTTCGGCCGCGTCCGCTGGTTTCATGCGGGTTCGATTGTACGATGCAGCCGTCCTGCAAAAACGACGGGCCAACGACGGGCCAACGACGGAGTGCATCCGCCGTTTGGGGCGAGGTTACGACCGCAGCGATAGGCGTAGTATTGCGCCGACGAACGCCGCTAGTCTTCCACAGGCTGGTACATCTGCGTCGTGGCCAGGTTGGCGTGGCCGAGCCACTCCTGCACGCGCCGAATGTCCATGCCCGAGCGCAGCATGTGCACGGCGCGCGAATGGCGCAGCGTGTGCGGCGTGATTTCCCCGCTGATATTGGCCAGGCGCGCATACTGTCGCGTGAGCTGCCAGACCGCCTGGCGCGTCAAGCGTGTGCCGAGCGGATTCAGGAAGACGTAATCCGTTTGCATCGTGCCCAGCATGTCCTTGCGGCCGGACTCGATCCACACGCGCAGGGCCAGCACTGCCGAAGGGGTAAGCGGCGCCGTGCGCTGTCTGGTGCCGCGCCCCATGGCGGCCGCCGTGCCGCTCTCCAGATCGATGTCGCTCAGGCGCAGCCCGATGGCCTCCGTGACGCGCATGCCCGTGGCGTAGACCACTTCGAGCAACGCCCGATCGCGCAGCGAACGCGGGTGGGGCATGCGTTCGGTCGCGGAAAACAGCGCCTGCACTTCGGATTCGTCGAGGATGCGCGGCGTCCGCTTCTCCACGCGCGGCGACTTGAGACGCACCGTCAAGTCTTCACGCACGACGCCACGCTGCTTCAGCCAGTTCAACAGCGTCTTCATTGCGGCGACTTTGCGCGCCACCGTCGATGCGGTGTATCCACTCGATGCCAGCGTCTCGGTGTAGTGGCCGATTGTTTCCGGCTGAATATCCGCCCATCCTGCATTCGCAGGAAAATTGCGGGCGAGATACTCCGCGAATTGCAGCAGGTCGTTGCGATACGCCATCACCGTATTCGCAGAAGCTTGACGCTCTTTCTGCAAATGGGTCAGGAACTGCTGAATCATGCTCTGCCAGTCCATTTCGGGCTCCCTGGATCGTCGGGCGGTCGGTGGGATCGATCCTTGAATCATCTAACGATAGTTACTGGGCGATTATATGCCTGTGCGCGTTTTGTCAATGGATTGTTCATGGTAAGGACAAAATTCTCTCAGATTCGAGACGAAAACCGATTTGCATCCTGTCGCTGAGGTCGATCGTGCGCCGTGGACGCTGGGGTGCGTCGCTGTCGTTGGGCGCGCGGCTCCAGATCAGCCAGTCCACGTCGAGGTCGCGCGTGATGCCCTGATTCGCACGGCTCGGTGCGACGTGGAGCAGCGCCGCGCGGACGTCGGGGGCGGAGTGCAGTGCCTCCGACGTCAGCTCTCCGGCGGAATACAGGTCGGCGTTCACTCGGTTGCTTCTGATGCGGGCGCCGAGCACCTCGTTGCCGAGCCGGTCGCGCCCGAGCTGCATCGTCGTCACGTGCAGCCGATCGGTGTGCAGCAGTGTGCGCCCGTGTGCGCCCACTTCGACATGATCGACGCCTGCCGGCGGCGTCTGCGTCCAAAATTGATGCAGCGTGTCGGTCGTCACTCCCGCGCGCGGGATGACGACGCGTTCGGCGCCGTATGTGCGCAGGAAGCGGAGCGCGTGCTCCTGCATGCGTGGATCGAGGCGCGGCACGATGAGCAGATCGACGTCGTAGTCCCACCACGCCATCTTCTCCATCGCCAGCCCGGTCGTGTCGCCGTCGCCGAGCAGCACGATTTGCTCGCCGCGCGGCGTGAGCAGCAGCGCCGACGGGCCGCGCAGCCACAGCTGCGCCTCGGCCGGTGGCCGGCTCCACGCCACGGCCATGCCGACGACGGCGGCTGCGAGCACGGCGACGGCTGCGGCGAATGCCGCAGTGCGTCCGGTCGGTGCGCGTGTCTTCACTGCCGGTGCTGCCGGCGCTGCTTTCCGGCTGTGATCGCGTGGAAATTTTCGTGTGCGCTGCGCGCGCATATATAGGAAGATGCATAGGCCGGCGTAGTACGCGATGCCCCATCCGATCCCGATGCGCCCCAGCGCAGTCGATGCCCACGACGTCGCAGCTGTGATTTCTACGATGCGAACGCTGGCGCGCAGCAGCGCGAATGCCGGCAGCGCGGCGATCGTCCCGATGTCGCGTGAAAGGATGCCCACGCCGGCGCCGAGCATGCCGAGCCCCATGATCGGCGGCTGCAGCGGCAGAACGAGGGCGTTGGTGAGCAGCGTGATCCAGGAAATTTGTTCGTAGTGCACCAGCATCAGCGGCAGCGTGGTGATCTGCGCCGCCGTGGTCAGCAGCACCCCTTCGATGATCGTGCCGATCAGGCGGGTGTTCATCAGCGCGGCGGGGATGCGTTCGGTCAGCACGTCGGCCACCAGCACAAGCCCGAGCGTGGCGCTGAAGCTGAGTTGAAACCCGACGTCGACGAGATAGAACGGCTGCGCGGCGAGCATGGCGAACGCCGCGGCGCACAGCGTGTTGAGCGTGAATCCGCGCCGCCACAGCCACTGGCCGATGAGCGCCGCGCTCGTCATCGTCACGGCACGCACGACCGACGCCGAAGCGCCGACGAACAGGGCGTACAGCCAGAGCACGACGAGCAGCGCCGGCGCCGCGCGGCGCGGGTGCACGATGCGCCGCACCAGCGCCAGCACCATGCCGACGATGACGCCGACGTTGAAGCCGGAGATGCTGATGATGTGCGATGTGCCGGTGCGCCGGAATGCATCGACCAGCGGCTCCGGCATGGCGTCGTCGTCGCCGATCAGGATGCCGTTGAGCAGCGCCGACTCCGGCGCCGCGACGACGGCGCGCACCGACTGCCGCACGGCATCCTTCGCAGTGAGCAGCTTGTCCCAGAACAGGCTCGGCGGCGCACGGCCGATGCGCTGCGCGTTCTCCGCGCGGGGCATCCATGCGAACACGCCCTGGCGCGCGAGGTACATGCCGTAGTCGAAGTCGTCGATGCGCGGCGGCGCTTCGAGCATGCCTTCGACCTGCAGGACGTCGCCGTAGCGCCATTGCCCGCCGCCTCCGGCGATGCGCAGCAGCACCACGTCGTCGGCCGTGACGGTGCCGCCGCCCGCCGCCAGCATCGTCGGCTGCACGCGAAGCACGGCGGTGCCGGCGCGATCGAGCGGCTCGGCTGCCACGACGCCCTCGAGCAGCACGCGGCGGCCGATGAAGTGCGCAGCACTGTCTTCGCTCATGGTCGGCGTCGCTGTGCTCGTGCGCACGATGCCGGCCGCACACAGCACCGCCATGCCCCAGCCCCAGCCCGCGGCACGATTTTTGCGCGCGAATGCGCCGGCCATTCCGCATGCACTCACCACCAGCGCGGCGATCTGCAGCCAGCCGTGTGGAGAAAATGCCAGCGCTGCGGCGATGCCGGCGGCGAATGATGCCGTGATCGGCACGAACGGCGCCGCCGCCAGCGCCGGCGGGACGATGGGAAACGGGCGTGCGCTTGGGCGTGCTCTCAGGGAAGAATGTATCATCGCTTCGATGTGGCCGTCGCACGCAACCATTTCGTTCGTGGGACGTCGCATCAGAATATCGCGGTCGACGCCGAAAAGTGCGTCGCCGCATGTTTTTGGTCGGACGCACCCCCGTGTGCGCCGGCGAAGGAGTGATTCGAAATGGCAGAGGGCTACACGAATGTTCCCGGTCAGCGTCTCGACGTTCCCGATCCCACCGTTGCCTTGAGTGGACAGACGATGGAGGGATCTCCGTATCGCATCATCGGCACGACGCTGCAGGTGGTGATTTTCAACCTTAAGCGCGGGAAGAAAATCTATACCGAAGGTGGTTCGATGTCGTGGATGACCGACGGCATCTCCATGAACACGAACATGGGCGGCGGCCTGGGCGGGTTGTTCAAGCGCGCGATCTCCGGTGAATCGCTTTTCGTCGTGGACTACGAAGCGCAGTCGGACGCGACGGAAATTGCATTCAGCTCCGAATTCCCGGGCAAGATCATCCCGATCAACCTGGCGCAGGGACAGGAGATGATCGCCCAGCGCGACTCCTTCCTGGTGGCGGAAAAGTCGGTCGGGCTGTCGATTCACTTCAATCGAAAGCTCAGCGGATCGATCTTCGGCGGCGAGGGCCTGATCCTGCAGAAATTCAGCGGCCCGGGCACGTTCTTCGCAGCCTTCGACGGCGAGATCGTCGAATACACGCTGCAGCCCGGGCAGGTGCTGAAGGTCGACACCGGCCACGTGGCGATGTTCGAACCGACGGTGTCGTTCGACATCGAGATGGTCAAGGGCATCAAGAACATCTTCTTCGGCGGTGAAGGGCTGTTCTTCGCCCGCCTGACCGGTCCCGGTCGCGTCTGGCTGCAGACGATGCCGATGACCAAGCTGGCGACGGCGCTGCAGCCGTATCTGCCCTCGGGGGGATCGAGCACCTCGAGCGGCATTTCCCTCGGCGGGCTGCTGAGCAACGACTAAGAGTCAATTCGTAAATTCCGGCTGAGTCGCCATGCCCCGGCCGCAGGCCGGGGCATGGCGACTCAGCCCAGAATTTACGGATGAGCACTAAGCCCGGAACCAGCGAATCAGCGCGTTCGTGGACGAATCGTGCGTCGGCGCCGGCTCGTCCACGGCGCTCAGTTCGGCGGCGATGCGCTTGGCCAGCACCTTGCCGAGCTCGACGCCCCACTGATCGAACGTGCCGACGTCCCAGATCACGCCCTGCACGAAGACGGCGTGTTCGTAGAGCGCCACCAGTTTGCCGAGCACGGCGGGCGTCAGCTGTTCGGCGAGCAGCATGCTCGACGGGCGGTTGCCTTCGAAGGTGCGATGCGGCGCGAGTTCGGGCGACGTGCCCTCGGCGATGACGTCTTCACGGCTGCGGCCGAACGCCAGCGCCTCGGCCTGCGCGAACATGTTGGACATGAGCAGCGCGTGATGTTCGCCGCGCGCATTCAGCGAGCGCTTGAAGCCGATGAAGTCGCACGGGATCAGCCGGGTGCCCTGATGAATCAGCTGGTAGAACGAGTGCTGGCCGTTGGTGCCCGGTTCGCCCCAGTAGATCGGGCAGGTGGCGTAGTCGACGCGCGCGCCGCCGAGCGTGACGGACTTGCCGTTGCTTTCCATCGTCAACTGCTGCAGGTAGGCCGGCAGTCGCTTCAGATATTGATCGTACGGCAGCACGGCGATGGTTTCGGCGCCGAGGAAATTCGTGTTCCAGATCGAGAGCAGGCCCATCAGCACCGGCAGATTGCGCGAGAACGGCGCGGTGCGGAAATGCTCGTCCATCTCGTAGAAGCCGGCCAGCATGTCGCGGAAGTTGTCCGCGCCGATGGCGATCATCGTGGAGAGGCCGATCGCCGAGTCCATCGAATAGCGGCCGCCGACCCAGTCCCAGAAGCCGAACATGTTGGCGACGTCGATGCCGAATGCGGACACGGCGGCGGCGTTGGTGGACACGGCGACGAAGTGGCGGGCGATCGCAGCGTCGTCGCGCAGCGCATCGAGCAGCCAGCGCCGCGCAGTGTGCGCGTTGGTCATCGTCTCCTGCGTGGTGAAAGTTTTCGACGACACGATGAAGAGCGTCTCGGCGGCGTCGAGATCGCGCAGCGCCTCGGCGATGTCGGTGCCGTCGACGTTCGAGACGTAGCGGAATGCGATGTCGCGCGCGGCGTAGGCGCGCAGCGCTTCGTAGGCCATGACCGGGCCGAGGTCGGATCCACCGATGCCGATGTTGACGACGGTGCGGATGCGCCGGCCGGTGTGGCCGCGCCAGTCGCCGCTGCGCACCTGTGCGGAAAATGCGGCCATGCGATCGAGCACGGCGTGCACGTCGGGGACGACGTTGCGGCCGTCGACCTCGACGCGGGCATCGCGCGGCAGACGCAGCGCGGTGTGCAGGACGGCGCGGTTCTCTGTGACGTTGATTTTGTCGCCGCGCAGCATGGCGACGATGCGGCCGCGCAGGCCGCATTCCTCGGCCAGTTGCAGCAGCAGGTCGAGCGTGTCTTGGCCGACGCGCTGTTTGGAGTAATCGAAATACAGGCCGAGCGCCTGAATCGTCATTCGCTCTCCGCGCTCCGGATCGTCGCGGACGAAGTCGCGC
>JBIIIA010000091.1:0-10092 GCA_044235195.1 Thermoflexales bacterium | reverse complement strand
CCCGGGCAGCAACATGGGCACGCAGTGCACCGAAGTCAAGACGATCGCCGCGGGCGCGTCGGCCAACTTCGCGCTGGCCGCGTTCTCGGGCGCTGCGCCGGTCGCCGGCAGCACCTGCGCGCAGGGCGTGCGCTTCATCGGCTCGGCCAAGGTGACGACCAACAGCACCAGCCAGCCGCTGGTCGCCATCGTCAACCAGCAGCAGCCGGACGGCGGCTCGGCGTACAGCGCGTTCAACGCGGCCAACGCCAGCGACACCGTGGTGTTCCCGCTGATCAAGAACCTCTACGGCAGCGCGCAGGGCGTGACCGGCTTCAACGTGATGAACGTCGGCGCCAGCACCACGAACGTGTCGTGCGTGATCACGGGTAAGGCCAACGGCGTCGATGAGTCGGCGACCGTGACGGCTGAGCTCGATCCGGGTGAGGCAGTCAACAGCCTGCAGTCGGCCGTCGGCGGCATCAGCCAGAAGTTCCTCGGCTCGGCCACGTGCACGGCCACCGGCGGCGATGCCAAGATCGTCGGCGTGATCAACGAGTCGGCGGAGAAGTTCAAGAACGACACCACCAACGACAAGCTGTTCACTTCGGAAGGCGTGAACGCGGTCTCCGCGGCGCCGACCAACTAATTCAGCTGCGCGGCACACCGAGGTAGACACCGACAGCCGGGCAAGTCTGAGATTCGGGGGGTCGATGCAAATCGACTCCCCTTTTGCATGTATTGACCCTTCCCATGTACGAGAACGTCCGAATTCGCGCCGCCGCGCTCTCAGCAGCGCTGCTGCTGAGCCTGACAGCATGCAACACGCCGGCTTCACAGCCGCTCGACCCAAAGCCGCAGTCGCAGGCGCCCGCCCCGCTCGAATCCCCGCTGCAGTCGCCGATCGCCACCCCGATTCCGATGGCGACGCAGGACGCGCGCCTCGGTCAGATCAGCGGCCGGCTGTTCGTCCGACGCGGCTCGCGCAGCGTGCCTATGAAATCCGTCATGCTTTTCCTCGGACCGATCGTGCGCAGTGAAGTTACCGGCGGCGACGGCGTGGTTGCGCTCGATCAAGTCAACGCACCACAGGCCGAGGTGCAGGACGACGGCAGTTTCGTTATCCGCAACGTGCCGCCCGGCCGCTACGGCATCGTGGTCGACATCGACGACGACAAGCTGCTGCTGAACGATCCGATCGACGGCACCGCCTTCATCCACGAGATCAAGGGCAACGAAACCATCGATCTGGGTGATCTGGCCTACAAGGATCTGCCGTACGTAGAACGACCGTAGCATCCGGCTGATAGATAATTCGGCGCGTGTGTGCTCTTCTCATCGTCCAGCTGTGTGCGCTCAACGAGCGTGACAACATCGGCGCCGTGATCGCTGAGATTCCGCGCGCGATTTCGGGCGTCTCGCGCGTGGAAGTGCTGGTGGTGGACGACGGATCCACGGACGACACGGTCGCCGTGGCGCGCGCAGCGGGGGCCGATCACGTCGTCGCGATGGGATCGAACAAGGGCTTGGCGCGTGCGTTCCAGGCCGGCGTCGATGCGGCGCTGTTTGCCGGCGCGGACATCGTGGTGAACATCGACGCCGACGGACAGTATCGCGGTGCGGACATCCCGGCGCTCATCGGGCCGATCGTGGCCGGGCGCGCCGACGTGGTGATCGGCGATCGACAGACGCAGACGCTGCAGCACTTTTCGCCGATCAAACGCCTGCTGCAGAAGCTCGGCAGCGCCGTGGTGCAAAGCGCCGCCGGCGTCGCGGTGCCCGACGCGGTGTCCGGCTTTCGCGCCTATGCGCGCGACGCTGCGCTGCGGCTGTTCGTCACCACCCGCTTTTCTTACACCGTGCAGTCCGTCATCCAGGCGGGCAAGCTCGGCCTGCGCATCGCGCATGTGCCGATCGCAGCGCGCGAAACCCTGCGCCCATCGCGGCTGCACCGCGGCATCCCCCACTTCGTGACGCAGCAGGCGCTCATCCTATTGCGCACGTACGCCACCTACGAGCCGCTGCGCACGTTCTTCCTGTTCGCGCTGCCCTTTCTGCTGGTGGGATTCGGCCTGCTGGCGCGCGCCGTATGGCTGGCCAGCCAGCGCGGCGGACAATTCGGCAACGTGCAGTCGATCGTCGTCGGCGCGGTGTGTCTGCTGATCGGCCTGCTGTCGACCGCCACCGGCATCGTCGCCGACAGAATCACCGACAACCGCCGCCTGCTGGACGAGGTGCTCTACCGCGTTCGCCGACAGACCGCGGACGCCGGGCGCGACGGCCGACAGCGCTGACGACGCATTTCGCTCAAGCCGCAGGCCGCCGCTTGCGCACCACCGCCACCATCTTCGCCGCACGGCCACGCGGACACACGATCTGCAGCAGCGGCTCGCACGAACGCCGCAGCACGATGCTGCGCAGCAGACGACCAACGCCGCGCGCCGCCCGGTAGGAAACTCCGCGGGCGCGCAGTGTAAAAATCAGCGTATTCACGAACGTGCTGTACAGACCGGTACCGTTGCCGACAGCGAGCACCTCGTAGCCGGCAGCCGATGCCACTGCAGCGATCGTCTGCGGATCAAACACGTGCAGATGCCGCGGCGCCTCGAGCCCGGACCACGTACGCCCGAACACGCTCGCCTCCCAGCTGCCGATGTTCGGCACGCCGATCGCCACCACCCCGTCGTCCACCAGCATCGTCCCGAGCCGTCGCAGCGCATCGACCGGGTTGCGCAGGTGCTCGAGCACGTCCCACATCGTGATCACGTCGAAGATGCCGAGTTCCGGACGCGCCTCGATTCGGTTCAGATCCATCTCGAACACCGTCAGCCCGCGCGCGCGCGCCGCCTGTGCAGCGTCGTGGCCGAGCTCGATGCCCATGCACTCCCATCCTCCGAGCGCGCGCATGTCGTCGAGAAAAGCGCCGGTCGAGCAGCCCACGTCGAGGATGCGCCCGGAACGACGATGGCGCGTCACGAGCGCCGTCTGACCGTTGACCAACCGGCGTCGCAGCGCGGCGCCCAACGGGCTGCCTGCGCGCCGTCCCACCCGGAACGGCGTGTACTCGTCCGGATAGAACGAGGCCAGCTCGGCGTCGCTCGGCTGCGGCCACTGCGCCACCAGCCGACACGTTTCACAGCGAACCAGCTGCGCCCGATACGGCCCAGGATCCGCCAAGTGCAGGTCGGGCAAGTCGCGATGAAGAACGGTGAATCGCTCACCGCCGCAGGATGCGCAACGAAATGCCTCGCTCATGAAATGCCGCCGCAGCTCCTATTCACCGTGCCCGACCGGCACGGCCACACGCGGGCGCATCAGGCTGGCGACGACGCCGGTGGACAGCGACGCCACGATGAACACCAGCGTCGCGATCACCAGGTGCTCCTTGTGGATGTGCAGCAGCCCTTCGAGCAGCCAGTCTTCCGTGATCATCTTGACGCCGACGAACACGAGAATCACCGCCAGTGCGTAACGCAGATAGTGGAAGCGGTCCATCACGCCGGCCAGCAGAAAATACAGCGCACGCAAGCCGAGGATGGCCATGACATTCGACGAATATACGATGAACGGATCCTTCGTGATGCCGATGACAGCCGGAATGGAATCGACCGCGAACAACAAGTCGGTCGTCTCGATCACGCCGAGCACCAGCAGCAGCGGCGTCGCCATGCGGATGCCGTTTTCGACGACGACGAACTTTTCTTCCCGATAGCCATCGGTCACGGGCATGAAACGACGAATCAACCGGACCATCGGATTGGTGCTCAAGTCGGCATGTTCCTCATCGCCCTGCCGCGCGAGCTTGATACCCGTATAAAGAAGAAATGCGCCGAACACATAGATGATCGGGTGAAAAACGCTCAGCACGGTCGTGCCGACAGCGATGAAGATTCCGCGCATCACCAGCGCACCGATGATGCCCCACTGCAGCACCCGGCGTTGAAATCGAGCTTCCACGCCGAAGAACGAAAACACGACCAGGAAGACGAACAGATTGTCGACGCTCAGCGATTTTTCGAGCAGATATCCGGTGAAGAATTCCACCGCGGACGTGGCGCCGTGCCAGAAATACACGAACACATTGAAGGCCAGCGCGACGCCGATCCACATCGCACTCATGATCGCCGCCTCACGTATCGAGACGGCATGCGCCTTGCGCTGCAGGATGAAAAGATCGAGGACGATAAGTAGCAGGACGAAGGCGTTGAACGCCACCCACGGAAGAATTTCACTCACGCTGCGATCATACTCCGGACGACAGATGTACGACGGCTACAATGCTGTCCGTTCACTGACAGGAAGAATCTTATGACGACACCCGAAGCTATCGATGTGGCGGCGTCCGCCGACGTTCAGGAAGGCAAAATTCTCGCGCTGTACGTTCACGACACGCCGCTGGCGTTGACGCGCGTAAACGGCGTGGTGCGCGCCTTCGGCGACGTGTGCACGCACGACGGCGGCCCGCTCGCCGAAGGAGACATCGTCGGTGGCTGCGTCGTGTGCCCGCGCCACGGAGCCCGCTTCGACCTCGTCACCGGCAAGCCGACGTTCCCGGCCGTGGCGAAGGCGCCGATTTATCACGCCGACGAACGTGACGGCCGTGTGTGGGTGACGCTCAGCTAGCGCGAGCATGCACGAACAGAACGTGTCGACGGCGAATTCAGCGACGCGCGGTCGGCGATCATGGATGAGCGTTGCGCGGCTGGCTCCGTGGCTGAGCGCGGGTGTGTTCACCACGATCTGGCATTTCGTCAGCCTGCTGTATCCGCCGTTCATTCTGCCCGGGCCAGCGGCCGTCGGCATGAAAATCGTCGAACGCGTGGCCGATGGAACGCTGCCGATGCATATCGCGGTGACGGCGTCGGAGGCCGTGCCCGGGCTGTTGTGCGGCGCCGCGGCAGCAGTGGCACTCGGCTACCCTGCTGCGCATTCGCGCTTGGCCGACCGCCTCATTTCACCGCTCGTGGTCGCCACGCAGGGAATACCGCTGATCGCCGTGGCGCCGCTGATCTTCATCTGGTTCGGAAACGGGTACGGGGCGAAGGTGCTGGTGTGCAGCATCATCGTGTTCTTCCCCATCGTGATCAACGTGACGAGCGGCGTGCGCGCCGTGCCGGAGCATCTGCGCCTGCTCTTCCGCATGCTCGGCGCACGACGGCTCGCTACATTTCTGCATCTCGAACTGCCCGCCGCCTTGCCGTTCGTCTTCGCCGGACTGCGCACAGCCGCCGCGCTTTCGATGATCGGCGCACTGACCGGCGAGTTTCTCAGCAGCAGCCGCGGCCTCGGGTTTCTGATCAACCAGGCCACGGGGCTGTACGACACCGCACTGGTCATCGCCGCGATCCTTTCGACGGTGGCAACGTCGCTGGCCATTCATGGCGCAGTGCGCGGCCTAGAGCGCGTCGCGCTGCGCAGCCACATGCTGCCATCCGCGTGATCGCAACGCACGAACACATTCGAAAACATCACACTCAAAATCGGAGCAAACCATGAACATTCGCAACACACTCACCTTCGCCTTCGCCACGCTGCTCATCGGTGCCTGCGCCGCGCCGGCCGCCCCCGCGCCACAGACGCGGGAAAAGGTGCGCCTGCCGATGGGCTACATCGCCAACGTGCAGTACGCGCCGTATTACGTCGCCGTCGAAAAAGGCTATTTCGCCGAAGAGGGCATCGATGTGGAATTCGACTACAAGTTCGAAACGGACGGCGTGAAGCTGGTCGCCGCCGGTGAACTGCCGTTCGCCGTGGTCAGCGGCGAGCAGGTTGTGCTGGCGCGCGCGCAGGGACTTCCCGTCAAGTACGTCGCCCAGTGGTACCGGCGGTTTCCGATCGCGGTCTTCAGCCTGGCGGAGAAGAACATCGCCACGCCGCAGGATCTGAAGGGCAAGACGGTCGGACTGCCCGGATTCTTCGGTGCGACGTACGTCGGCTGGCGCGCTTTTCTCAACGCCAACGGGCTCAGTGAATCCGACGTCAACGCGCAGGAGATCGGCTTCACGCAGGCGGCGGCGGTGCAGCAGGGAAAGGTAGACGCCGCGGTGGGTTACGTCGGCAATGAACCAGTCGTGCTCAAGCAGAGCGGGCTGGCGATTCAGGTGTTCCCCGTCGGCGCGCAAGTCGACATGGTGGCGAACGGAATCATCACGAATGAGAAGCTGATCGCAGAGCGCCCTGCCCTCGTCAAGGGATTCGTGAAGGCGCTGATGCGCGGCATCACCGACACCATCGCCGATCCCGACGCAGCGATGAAGACGACGGCCAAGTACGTCGAGGGCTTCAAGGCCGACGATGCCACGCAGCGGGCCGTGCTCGACGCCACGATCGAACTGATGAAGGCCGAACGCCTCGGCGTCTCGTCGGAAACGGCGTGGACCAACACTCAGGACGTGCTGCTGTCGATGGGCCAGGTGAAGCAGAAGATGGACGTGACTTCGTTCTTCACCAACGAATTCGTGCCCTAACGCTCGCCCGGACCCGCATCATGCTGGAGATCGACGACGTCTCGCATACTTATCCCGGTGGAGTGCAAGCGCTCCACCGGGTGAGCCTGCGCGTGCAGCGCGGCGAGATCGTCGCCGTGGTCGGCCGCAGCGGATGCGGGAAGAGCACATTGCTGCGCATCGCAGCCGGACTGCAGCATCCGGTCGACGGACGCATCGTCGTAGACGGCGACGCTGTGACCAGCCCGCGCGCCGACGTGAGCCTGATGTTTCAGGATGCGTCACTGCTGCCGTGGCGTACGGTGCGCGCCAACGTCGCGCTGCCGCTCGAACTACGGCGCAGCGCGGACACGTCGCGCGTCGACGAGATGCTGGAACTCGTGGGTCTGCAGGAATTCGCGCATGCGCGGCCGGCGCAGCTCAGCGGCGGCATGGCCCAGCGCTGCGCGCTCGCCCGCGCGCTGGTGCTGCGCCCAAGCGTGCTGCTGCTCGACGAACCGTTCGGCGCCCTCGACGCCTTCACCCGCGAATCGCTGACGCAGGCGGTCTACGACCTCTGCCACGCGCGCGGCGCGGCAGTGCTGCTGGTGACGCATTCGGTCGCCGAGGCGATCTTCCTGGCCGATCGCGTCGTAGTGCTCACGGCGCGGCCCGGACGCATCGCGGCGGACGTCTCCGTCGACCTGCCACATCCGCGCCGATGGGAAATTCAGCGCAGCCCCGAATTCGCCGCACTCGTCGGCCGCGTGCGCGATGCGCTGCGCTGATCAACGACTGCGCTGACGCAGCCATGACAGAAGCGGCAGGCTGCCGGTCGCCCGCGTCAAGCTCGGCTGCGTCAACGCCATAAGCGCCGACTCGATCTGATCCGGATCGACGGCGCGCATCATGCGGCCGTTGTGTGCGAGGCTGATCGATCCATGTTCTTCGGAAACGATCACGGCGACGGCATCGGTACCTTCCGTCACGCCGATGCCGGCGCGATGGCGCAGACCGAAGCGGGTGTCCTCGAACTGCGTGGCTGTCAGCGGCAGTACACAGCCGGCCGCCGCAATGCGCATATCACGCACGACGACGCCGCCGTCATGCAGCGGTGAGTTCGGAAAGAAAATCGTGCAGAGCAATTCCGCCGTGATTTCGGCGTCCATTTTGACGCCGGTGTCCACGAGATCCTGCAGTCCGGTGTCGCGCTCGAGGACGATGAGCGCGCCGTGGCGCTTCACCGCGAGCCGGCGCGCCGCATCGCCGACATGGCGCACCATGGTTTCGAAATCGCCGCGACGCGCCGACGGAAGCACCTCGCCGAAGCGCCCCAGCCTCTCGAGCGCGCGACGCAGCTCGGGCTGGAAGATCACCGGAATCGCCACCAGCAGCGCCGGAATCGCCGTGCCCATCACCGTTCCGAACAAAGGCAGCTGTGACGACGTGCTCAGCAATAGACCGACAGCCGCCAGCACGACCAGCCCGCGCAGCAGCGACACGGCCTGCGTGGCGCGAACGAGCAGCAGCAGCAGAAAGAACACGATCGCAACGAGAAAGATGTCGGCCACGGCGCGCACATTCAGGCGCTGCAGCACCCACATGATGTCCGTCATTGCATCGCCCTCCCCACTCGTTCAGTGCACCAGCAAATTCACCAGTACGGCTTTTTGTGCGTGCAGACGATTCTCGGCCTGATCCCACAGCACCGACTGCGGGCTGTCCGCCACCTCGTCGGTAATTTCCTGACCGCGGTGCGCCGGAAGGCAATGCATGACGATCGCATCCGACTTGGCCAGATCCAGGAGCGCACGATTCACTTGATACGGCGGGAAGATCGCGGCGCGCTTGGCTGCCTCCGACTCCTGGCCCATGCTGTACCACGCATCCGTGTACAGCACATCGGCGGACTCGACGCCTGCGCGCGCGTCTTCCATTTCGGTCACGCTGCCGCCGCTGGCAGCGGCGAACGCGCGCGCCCGCACCGCCACTTCTTCCCACAAGCCGTAGCCGCGCGGCGACGCCACCGTGACGTGCGCGCCGAGCAGCGCCGCACCGAACACGAGTGAATTGGCGACGTTGTTCGCGTCACCGAGATACGTCAGCTGCAGGCCCTTCAACGAGCCTTTCTTCTCGAGGATCGTCAACAAGTCGGCGAGCGCCTGGCACGGGTGTTCGTGGTCGGACAAGCCGTTGATCACCGGCACGCTGGCGTATTCCGCGAGCGTGACCACATCCTGATGCGCGAACACGCGCGCCATGACCAGATCGACGTAGCGCGACAGCACGCGCGCGACGTCCGGCACACTTTCACGCTTACCGAGCTGAATCTCATCGGGCCCGATGTACATGGCCTTGCCGCCGAGATCGAACATCGCCATCTCGAAGGACATGCGCGTGCGCAGCGAAGGCTTGGTGAACACCATCGCCATCGCCTTGTTCTTGAGCATCGGCGGATTGCCACCCGACTTCCATTCACGCTTCAAGCGCAGAGCGAGCTGCAGGATGTCGGATAATTCCACGGGCGAAAGCTCTGCGATCGTCAGGAAGTTTTTCTTCTCGGCCATGCGACGGAGATTGTAGCGCCGCCCGGACTTCTATGGATCGCATACTCGGTCTGCTTTTCGCTTTGCTGGCCATCCTCGGCTCGGTGCTGGCCGAAGACACGCGCCTGCGCACATGGCGATCATTCATCGGCTTCGACAGCCCATATCTCGTGCCACTGCCCGCCGGCGAACCGGGCCCCGCCGTCAGCCGCCGCGTCGTCCTCATCGTGGTGCGCGGCCTGAACGCCGAGGAAGCGGCGACGATGCCCGCCCTGACGGCGCTGCGAAAACGCGGCGCCCATGCGACGCTCACCCTCGATGCGCCGACCTATGCCACGACGACCTGGCTGACGATGATGAGCGGCGCCGGGCCGGAAATACACGGATCGCTGAGTGACGATGCGGCGCGCGCGCCGGCGCTCGACACACTTTTCGAACGAGTCAGTGGCGCCGGCGGCGTCGGCGCTCTGCTCGCCGTCGATCCGATCGTTCGCCACTTCACGCCCGGTCCACAGCTGAACGACGTATTCGACGACAGTGATCGCAGCGAGCACGACGCCGGCGTCGTCGCGGCAATCGCCCAGTCGCTGCGCCTGCCGAATGCGCCCGAGCGATTCATCGTCGCTGAATTGTCTATGCTCGACGCTCCGCGTTCGCCGGCGGATGAGCCGGCGCGCGCCATGGCGCTGGCAGCCACGGATATTCGCATCGAGGCAATCGCCGGTTCGATCGACATGAACAACGACACCCTCATCGTCACTTCCGATCGCGGACGTTCACCAGACGGCCGTGAAGGCGGCGACGAACCGGCGATCGCCAATGTGCCGTTCGTCCTCGTCGGCGCCGGCGTCGAGGGCGGCGCGCAGACACTCGGCCGCGGCGTCGACGTGGCCCCCACCGTCGCCATGCTCCTGGGCATTCCGATCCCCGTGTACGCCGAGGGCGTGCCGCTGTGGGATCTCATTCGGAGCCGGGCGCTGCTCGTGGCCGCCCGGCAGCTCACGGCCTTCTACGAATCGTGGGCCGAAACCGTCGGACAGGATCGATTCGCCGCCGAACTTCTGCGACGCTACGAAGCCGACATCGTCGCCGGCGATCGCGCGCGGTTCGAAGTGTGGCACGCGGCGCTGATGCAGAGCGTC
>JBIIIA010000440.1:0-3064 GCA_044235195.1 Thermoflexales bacterium | reverse complement strand
GGCGGGTGCTGCGTCGTTCGCCGGCGGTCGTGCCGCGGCGACGGCGGGCGGTGCTCAGCATCAGCCCGCGCAGGCGGGCGAGGAGCGACTCGGAGAGCATGGAGATATTGTAGGCCTCACCCCTGACCCCTCTCCGCCGGGGGAGCGCCTTACGATTTTGTAGAAATCCTGATGTTCCAGTCATCGTTTCATGCGTCGCCGCGCGCCCGGGGCAACCAACGCCCCGGGCTGGGGCAGCGTCGCGCCTCCGGTGCTCACGGAACGCGGCAGCACAGGCACGACGCTGGGCCACGAGGGCAGTTGGCACACACATGCCCTCGATCCCGATAGTGTCCCAATCGATAGACACGCATCACCCATGTGTGAGCGCCAGAGGCGCGACGCTTCCCTAGCCCAGGGCATCGCCCTGGGCGCGCTGATCGGCAAATCGTTCGGGAAGGTGGTTGCTCCGTCCCCTAAATCAGCCCCTTCGCTCGTGCGCGTTCCAGCGCCTGCGCGCGGGTGCGGGCGTCGAGCTTGGCGTAGATGCTCTTGATGTGCGAGCGCACGGTTTCGGTGCTGAGGTGCAGGTTGGCAGCGATGTCGGCCGATCTGCCGCCGGTGGCAAACTGTTCGAGGACGCGCTGCTCGGCAGGGGAGATGGCGGCGGTGCGCGTGATATTCACCAGCGCGGCGAGGCGGGCGGCGAAGGGCGTATCGATGTCGGGCAGCAGCGGATGCAGCGGTGGCAGGTCGAGGACGATGCGGATGAAGCCGCCGGGCTCGAGGTCGGCCAGCAGCGCGCGCAGCTCGACGAGAGCGGTTTTCGGCTGACGCTGCGCGAGACGGAGCTGGACGAGAAGGGCGTGGGCGTACAGCTTGAATGAATGGTGCCCGATGGCGTCCATGCGAGCGCGGAAGTCGGTGAGCAGCGGGCCGAGGATGTCGAGGTGGCGGCCGGAGAAGAGTGCGCCGGCGAGCACGGCGATGGTGTGGGGCAGCGGCGTGCTCGCGGAGAGATCGGGTGGGAGGATGCCCAGCGACGTGACGGTGCGCCAGCACAGGTCGGGGCGGCCGCGCAGCATATCGCGCTGGATGCGGCGGAAGGCGGTGTTGAGGACGGTGAGGCCGTAGCCACGGCGTCGCAGCGAATCCCATTCGGCGTCGTCGGCGTCGTCGTTGATGGCGAGCGGCACGGCGGCAGCGAGGTCGCACAAGTGCAGACGGACCCGGGCGATGTAGGGTGTTGCGCCGGGTGGAGCGTCCTGATCGAAGATGCGCAGCAGGCCATAGTATTCGGCGCGTGCGGCGTCGATCTGGTTCATGGCGTAGAGGCCGTCGCCGAACTCATGGCTGAGGTTGATGCGGAAGGCGCCGACCTCGATGCCGATCTGGTCCATGAACTGCCGGGCGCGAGCGGCGCTGGCGCTCAGCCCGGCGCCGTCGGCGTAGATGCGGTGCAGCGATGCTTCGAGGCACAGGGCTTCGATCTTGCCGCGTGGGAAGCCGATGCGGGCGAATGTGTCGGCGGCGTGCTGCATATCGTGTATGCGCTCGTCGAGGGTGCGGCGAGTGCCGTACATCAGGAAGCCTGCGCAGACGCTGCGATAGGCGGCGGCGAGGCTATTGCTGGCGATCGGCAGCGAGCGGGCGCGCTGCAGAGCGTCCCATGCTTCGGCGTAGCGGCCATCGATCAGCCCGCGGAGCGCTTCCATGATGATGACCTCGGCGCGTAGGGCGTCGTCGGTGCGTTCAGGCGCGGCGTGCAGCGCTTCGTAGACGGGCTGCAGGTAACGGTCGGAGCCGGGCTCGAGATGATGAGTGGCGACCCATGCGTTGTCGACGGCGAGGCGCGGGCGGGTGCGGATGACGGATTCGGGGAGTTTGCGCATCCAGCGGCGGACAGCGGCGAGCTCGCCATGGAGCAGAGTGGCGCGGGTGGCCTGTTCGATGAGGTCGCCTGCGGCTTCCAGGTCGTCGCCGAGCCAGTACAGCGAGGGCTCGCTGTGCGCACTATCTTCCGGCGTCGGCAGCAGCATGTCGAGCGCGGCGTCCTCCTCGCCGGATTTGCCGAGGTGCTGCGCGGCGCGGCGACGCATGGCCTGTAGTTCGTCGGGCGTACGGTGCTGCATCAAGCGGTGCAGCAGAAATTCACGCAGCACGGCGTGGATGCGTCCGGCATGTGCGGCATCGCTGCCGCTCGGGGCGTTGACCAGCGCATTGACCGCGGCGATGTGGCGCAGCAGGCGCTCGCACTCGGCCCTGGACAGGCCGCTGACGGCGGCGCACAGGTCGGCCGTGAGGAACGGCAGCAGCGAAATGTCGAGGAGGAAGTCGAATTCGCGCTGCGGCAGGTTGTGCAGCACTTCGTGCTCGATGTATTCCCAGAAATCCTCGGTGACAGTGGCGTCGACTTCGTAGAGCTCGTCGGGGGAGAGGCCGGCGCCGGGCTGCATGGCGTGCATGAGGATCTGCAGGCCGGCTGCCCAGCCGCTGGCGCGGCGTTCGATGCGCGCGATTTTTTCACTGTCGAGCATGGCCAGTGGGCTGCCGGCAATGAACGCAGAGAACTCATCGTGGTCGAAGCTGAGGCTGCGCGCGTTCAGTCCGAACACCGTTTGTTCGAGCTGCAGGCGGCCGATCTGCAGCGGCGGGCGGGTGCGAGAGAAGAGGGCGAGATGCAGATTAGGCGGGCCGTCGTCGAGGATGGCCTGCAACAGCGCCATTGTGCTGGTCTCGCGCAGGCGGTGGACGTCGTCGAAAAGCAGGACGATGGGGGTGGGATGGGCGCCGAGCAGGGCGAGCAGGTCGGCGAGGATGCGGTCGGGGGGCTGTTCGGCGGCCAGGCCGCGCGTAAAAATATCGGCGGCAGCGGGGAAATCGGGGGACAGTGCGTCGACGAGACGGCGCAGGAATCGTTCGGGGTCGTCGTCGGTGCGGTCGAGGGCGACCCATGCGCGCGCCGGGCGTTCGGCTTCCGGCATGTCGGCCATTTGCTGAAACCACTGCACGCCGAGGGTGGTTTTGCCGAAGCCGGCGGGGGCGACGGCGCGCAGCAGCCGGTAGGCGCGCCATTCACTCAGCA
>JBIIIA010000090.1:0-10099 GCA_044235195.1 Thermoflexales bacterium | reverse complement strand
CGGACGCCGCAGCGACGGCACGCACGTCACCCACTCCGGCTCGGGATCCGGCCGCCACCGCCCCAGCAGCGCCGCACACGCCTCCACCAGCGCGTCGTCGAAGCGGCCGGCCGCCCGCCCGGCCTGCACCAGCGGCCCATAGCCGACGTCGTCGATAGCGCACAACGCGCGCCCGGCCTGCGCCCGCAGCTCGGGCGCGATCGCGCCGCTCACGCCGCTCACGCTCGGCGTCACTTTCGGCGCCAGTTTGCGCGGCTCGATCACCAACGCAGTACTGCCGCGCACGAATTCGACCGCCGCGCGCACCAGGTCGGGCGGCGTCGTCCCCGGCAGCGGGAGCAGCCCGTGGCTCGGCGGCGGGCTCTGCGCCGGGTCGCCGTCCAGCGCGCGCACCAGGAAATCCATGTGGCTGCTCTCCAGCGTGATGTAGCGGCGCATCTCCTCCTGTTCGGCGCGCCGCAGCGCCGTCAGCCGCTCGGCGCGCTCCCAGAACGCCTCCGTCAGCGGCGCACCGGTGCGTCGCCAACGCGAGCCGTCTTTCGCCACCGGAGCCGGCCACTCTAGGCCGAGCAGCTTGAGCGCATGCTCCAGCCGCGTCGGCCGCAGATTCACGCGCGTCAGCAGCTCGTCGCGCGTCAGCCCGAGCGGCGCCGCATCCAGCGCGGCCAGCAGCGATTCGACTTCGGTGCGCGTCGGGAAAGCGCTCTCGATGAAGTAGTCGTTGACGCGGTCTTCCTCGATGCCGCTCAGCAGCACGCCGTACGCGCCCTGCACCGCGCGCCCGGCCCGTCCGACCTGCTGGTAGTACGTCACCACGGAGCCCGGCGCCTGGTAGTGCACGACGAAGCCGAGGTCGGGCTTGTCGAAGCCCATGCCGAGCGCCGACGTGGCCACCAACGCCTTGATCTCGCCGGCCAGCAGGCGCCGCTCGAGCGGCACGCGCTCTTCGGTCGTCATGCCGCCGGAATACGCCGCCGCATCGATGCCGCGAGCGCACAGCCAGGCGGCCACGCGCTCAGCGTCGTCGATCGTCAGCGTATAGACGATGCCGCTGCCCGGAATGCGCGGCAGGTATTCCGCCAGCCACGCCATGCGCTCGGCGGCGCCGGGCAGCCGCAGCGTCTGCAGCGCCAGCGACGGGCGCGCCAGGTCGCCGCGCACCACCAGCAGATTTTCACCGAGAACCGCCCCGAGGTCGGCGATGACGCGGGAATTGGCGGTAGCGGTGGTCGCCAGCACGCGCATGGCGGGCGGCAGATTGCGCAGCATGCGCTCGATGAGGCGGTAGTCGGGCCGAAAGTCGTGGCCCCAGTCGGAGATGCAGTGCGCCTCGTCGACCACCAGCATCGACACGCGGCCGGCGATTTTGGACAGCACCTGCTCGACGAAGACGGCGTTGGAGAAGCGTTCGGGCGACACCAGCAACACGTCGGCCTCGTCGTTCAGCACCGCTGTAACGGCATCCTGCCACTCGTCTTCGTTCGAGGAATTGATCGTCACCGCGCGCACGCCCATGCGCGCAGCCGCTTCGATCTGATTGCGCATCAACGCCAGCAGCGGCGACACCAGCAGCGCCGGCCCGGCGCCCTGCTCGCGCAGCAGCTTCACGGCGATGAAATAGACGGAGGATTTGCCCCATCCGGTCTTCTGCACCACCAGCAGGCGGCCGCGCCCTTCCACCACGTGCCGAATCGCTTCCCACTGCCCGTCGCGAAAGTCGGCGTCGCTGCGGCCGACGCCGCGCGCCAGCAGCTCGCGCGCATGTCGTTCGTCGAATTTCATCGTTGCCCCCCGAATTGATTTCCGAATATCCCTCTTGTGACCGGAAGTATCAATGAAAAACTTTACGAAATCACGTAGTTAATTCGTGCTATTTTTCAACCGCGCCATTCACCCGCCATGAACGATTCCCCCATCCTCGAATCCTATCGTGCGCGCCCGCTGCTGCTGCTGATCCCGCTGACCCTCTGTCTATGCGGCGCGCTGGCGTGCGCCGGCGTCGTGCTGGGATTCCTGAGGCTGGGCCAGTCGCAGCCGGCGGCGTCCACCGGACGCGAGGCCGGCCGAACGGTCATCGCCGGCGATTTTGCAATGGAGGTCCGATTCGAACGCCCAGCCGACGAATGGGCGCGTGATGCCAGCCCGTTCAACCCGCCGCCCGGTCCCGGCCGCGAATACCTGCGCGTGATCGTCTCCGCCGAGTGCAATGCCGACCTCTGCACGATCGCGCCGGAGCGCTTCGCGGTGCACGACGCCGCCGGCACTGTTTTCCGCCCGGTCCAGCTCGACCTGCGCCATCCACTCGTCGCCGCCACGCTCCGCCGCGGCGAACGAGTGGCGCATCGCTCCCTCGTCTTCGAAGTTGCACTCGGCGCGGAGCGCCTGCGCCTTGTCCACCGCGCCGGCCTCGTCTCCGGCCCGGAGACGGAGTTCGTAGTTCCGTAACAACGCAGCAGGGCAATACAAGTTACTAGCACATATTTTCGAAAATTGATTATCAAATCTTCGTAATTAACTTGGGCAATACTTAGCACATATGCAAACGCAACCAAAGAAGGGAAGATCGCCGATCGTCACGATCTTCGCAGCGATCGGCGCCATCACCATGCTCTGTCTGTGCGGCATCATCGCCAACGCCATTATTTCGACCAGCGGCTCGGGAAGGACGCAGGCTGCACAGGACACGACGCGAAGCAGTTCCGCCGCGAACGTGGGGTCATCACAGCAAAACGAGGCAGCGCAGCCGCCTCCGCCGACGCAGGCTCAGGAAGCAGCCGAAGTGCCCGGTTCGTCTCGCACGAACCCGGCGCCGGTCGGTCAGGGAATCCAGGTCGGGGAGTACGCGCTGCGAGTGACTCAGGTCGTCCGTCCGGCCGACAACGTCGTCGAAGCAGGCAACCCGTTCAACAGCGATCCCGAGGCGGGGCAGGAATATGTCCAGGCGGTCATCGATGTCGCCTGCACAGCGCCGGCGGACAAAAAGTGCATGATCAGCCCAGTGAGCTTCAAGGCCGTCGGCTCGAAGGGCATCCTGCGCGACGTCGAGTTCATGGTGGCAGGCGTGGACGGGATGCTCGAAACGACCGAGTTTTACGGCGGAGCCACCCTCGAAAACAAGTCGATCTTCTTCAAGGTCGACAAGGGCGAGACGAACGTCGTCCTGATCTTCAAACCCGGTCTGGTCTTCGGATCCGAACTATTCTTCGCGATCCCGGACGCCGCGCAGTAGCTGCATCCCCGCACCCTCCATCACAAGCACAAGTCCCCTCACCACCTGACCCCCTCTCAGGGGGACATCGCCGCGAGCCAGCGTTTTACCTCACCCCTGACCCCTCTCCATCCGTCGGCAGCTCGTGTCGTGCTCAATTTCCGTATGCGCGCCGACGGACGGAGAGGGGCAATACGCCGAATTCGTGATGAAATCACCCCTCTCCGTCGAGAGTTCGCGCGCCACATCACGCTTTTCGCTGTGCAAACTCCGCGAACTCTCGATGGAGAGGGGCCGGGGGTGAGGTAGAACCGCGGCGAATCAATGTCCCCTCGTGATGGCCCCCCTCACCCCTTCATCTTGATCTCGACGGCGGCCAGCTGCTGCAGGCGCTCCCACGAGTAGATGCCGTAGTGGCAGCCGCCCTTCCACATGATGTTGACCGCATACGAGCCGACCGGCACGATCGACTCGAGCTCGTACGAGCGCGGGCGGATGACCTTCAGCGGGTCGGTGTTGGCGCGCTCGTTCGAGCACAGCTCGCACGGGCACAGGTCGCTCAGCACCTTGAACGACGTCGTCGAGGCCGAGCCATCGTCCCACGTCACCGTCAGGCGCGCCGCCGCGCGGTCGGCTGTGATCGAAGTCGGTCGCATCGCGCGCTACGCCTCGTCCGCCGGGAAGCCGGCCACGCTGTAGCCCGCGTCCACGTAGTGAATTTCGCCGGTCACGCCCGCCGCCATGTCCGAGCACAGATACGCCGCGCTGTTGCCGACGTCGTCGATCGTGATGTTGCGGCGCAGCAGGCTGACCTTGGCGAATTCGCTGATCATCTGGCGCGAGCCCTGAATGCCGGCCACCGCCAGCGTGCGGATCGGGCCGGCCGAAATCGAGTTCACGCGGATGCGCTTCTCGTCCGCGCCCATATCCATCGCCAGGTAGCGCACGCTCGCCTCCAGCGCCGCCTTCGCCACGCCCATGACGTTGTAGTGATGCACCGCGCGCACCGAACCGAGATACGTCAGCGTCAGCATCGAACCGCCCGGCTTCATGATCGGCAGCGCCGCGCGCGCCAGCGCCGTGAACGAATACACGCTGATGTCCATCGCCGTCTTGAAGCCGTCGCGGCTGACGTTGTAGTACGGCCCGCTCAGGTCGTCGCGGTTGGCGAACGCGACCGAGTGAACGAGGATGTCGATTTCGCCGAAGCGCGCCTTCGCCTTCTCCATCACCGTGGTGATGTCGGCGTCCTGCGACACGTCGCACGGCTCGACGAAATCCGAACCCAGCGACGCCGCCAGCGGGCGCACGCGCCGCTCCAGCTTCTCGCCGGCGTAGCTGAAGCCCAGCTCCGCTCCTTCACGATGAAACGCCTGCGAAATGCCCCACGCAATGCTGTGGTCGTTCGCCACGCCGAAAATCAGCGCCTTCTTGCCGGTCAGAATTCCCATGATTGTGTCTCCGTTTCCGTCTCCGTCGTTGTTAAGTGTCGCTCGCGACGGCGACGCCGCGCGGCCCCGAATCGTACCTTACCTCGCGCGCATACGCTCCCCTGACACCTTGTATGTTAGAAGACGTGGGCTTGGCAGACCGTCCCCCCTCTGATCCTCGAGATCGTTTGTGAGCTTGGTCGCCTTGCCTGAATCGAATCGAGCTCGAACAGTTGCCTGAGGCAGGTTCACTGACCTCGCATTGCAAGGACGAGACACTTCGTCCATCTGGAGATCGGTTCACAAGACAGCAAGGAGAATTAGGAAATGATCACGGAAGGCTACGTGTGTGGAATCGATGTGGGTGCAGCACGATTGGATGTGGCGTTGTACTGCGACAAGAAATTCAGTCGTGCCTGGGCGGTCGAGAATAACGAAGCCGGCATTGCCGATTTGGTGCACGAACTGAGCCAGGTGCGGCCGGAGCTTGTGATCATAGAGTCGACCGGTGGGTATGAAAGAGAGGTCACCTATCGAATCTATGAAGCAGGAGTGAAGATTGCGGTGGTGAATCCGCGACACACCCGTCATTTTGCGGAAGCAATGGGAGTGCAGGCAAAGCAGGATGCCATCGATGCTCGTTTGTTGGCTGAATATGGCATTCGCAGCGATGTGGAAGCCAGCGTGCTCAAAGATGAGGAAAGCCGTGCATTTTCGGCCGCTTTGGCGCGACGCCGTGAACTCGTTGTCATGCGTACTGCAGAAATGAATCGGTTGAAGCTGAGTCACGCCACGGTGCGCGGACAGATTCGCAAACATATCGAGTGGCTCACGCGAGAGATCGAGGACTGTGAGAAGCAGGCACGAAGGCTTGTCGAGAAAATGCCGGTGTGGAAAGCGAACGCCTAAATCCTGAAGTCGGCCAAAGGCGTGGCAGATACCGTAGCATTTACGCTGCTGGCAGACCTCTCAGAACTCGGCACACTTACCGCGAAAAAGATCAATGCATTGGTCGGCGTTGCCCCCTACAACGACGACAGCGGCAAACGCACTGGTCGACGTACTTGTCGCGGTGGCCGAGCCAGTGTTCGCACTGTTCTCTACAACGCCACCCTTTCTGCCATTCGCTGCGAAGGACCGATACGAACGTTTTACAACAAAAAGAAAGCCGAGGGTAAACCATCCAAAGTGGCCATCGTTGCCGCCATGCGCAAGTTGTTGACCATTCTCAACGCCATGCTGCGCGATAAAAAAACCTTTCAAACAGCCGTTGCGGCTTGACAAAGAACACAGTTGCTCACAAGAGGACATTGATTGCGATGTTCGCGTCAGCATTTCGTGCGTCGCCGCGCGCCCGGGGCGCAGAGAGATCCCTCCGCTTTGCCGAGTACGCCGGTGGCTACGTACGCACGAGCCGGCAAAGCGTTCGGGATGACGGCTGCGGGAGGCAGTCATCCCGAACGTCTTGCCCCGCATACACGCATTTCGTCGCCATACTCAAGTTAGGGCAAGACGGAGGGATCTCTCTTCGTGTTGTGCCGTCAGCCGCCGTCCTAAGCGCAGCGAGGAACTCGAACGCTACAAACTCTGACTCTCTACTCTGACTCTCCGCTCTGACTCTATACTCTCCCGAATGTCTCCCCGCATCGCCTTCGAGATCTTCGGATTTCCAGTCTACTGGTACGGCATCATCCTCACCACCGGCATGCTGGCCGCCACGTGGATCGCCGCGCGCGAGCTCGAGCGTCGCGGCCACGACCCGAACGTCGCGTGGAACGGCATGATCACCATCATCGGCCTCGGGCTGGTCGGCGCACGCCTCTACCACGTGTTCTCGTCGCCCGGCGACGGCACCAACAGCGGCTGGGCCTACTACTCGCAGAATCCGCTGCAGATCCTCAACCTGCGCGCCGGCGGGCTCGGCATCTTCGGCGGCCTCATCGGCGGCGCGATCGGCGTGGCGATCACCGCCCTGCGCGCACGCTTCTCCTTCTGGCGCCTGGCCGACTGCATCACCCCCGGCGTCGCCCTCGGACAAGCCATCGGCCGCTGGGGCAACTTCGCCAACCAGGAGCTCTACGGCGGCCCGACCGGCTCGTCGTGGTGGGGCATCACCATCGACGCCGCACACCGCATCCGCACGCGCCGGTTCGATTTCACCGACCTGCAGCAGTTCCCCCTCGAGACGCGCTTTCACCCGACCTTCTTCTACGAAAGCATGTGGAACCTGATCGGCTTCGCCGGCCTCATGCTCCTCGCCCGCCGCGCCGCCCCGCGCCTGCGCAACGGCGACGTCGCCGGCCTCTATTTCATCTGGTACGGCCTCGGCCGCGCCTGGACCGAGCTGCTCTTCCGCCCCGACGCCTGGACCGTCGGCGCTTCCGGCCTGCCCACCGCCGTCCTCGTCTCCGCCGCCGCCGTCGCCTTCGGGCTGGCCGTGCTGGCCGGAAATCGCCTGCAAAAGAGGGGGTGAGCCTCCATGCTTTTCGACGACACGCTCGACCTCGATGACGACGACTTCGAGGTGCCCCTCATCGGCCGGCTGCGCCGTCGCCGGCGCTCGCCGCTGCGTGGCGTGCTCGTCGCGCTGGCCATCGTCGGCGCGCTCGCCGGCATCTACTTCGCCTACGACGAGGCCGAATCGCGCATGGCCGACGACGCCACCTGCCTGGCCTGCCACACCGACCAGCACGAGACATACTTCAAGCGCGCCGAAGCCGCCCTCGCCGGCGGGCTGGCGCTGGATCTCTCCAGCTACCACTACCAGCAGGTGCGCGGCCAGGGCGGCGCGCTGAACTGCATCGACTGCCATCGCGGCAACGGCGCGTGGCTCGATCATCTCGATACGCTCGGCCTCTCCACGCGCATTTCGCTGGTCTGGCTGCTGCGCGGCGAAAACATCGGCCTCGAGGCCGGCGCAGCCCCGATCACCGGCACCGACGGCATCGCCACGCTGACCGGTTCTTCCGGCCTCATCGCGCCGCACCTCGCCAACGATTCGTGCGTGTCGTGCCACACCCCCACGCTGCTCACCGCCGGCATCGAGAATCACATGCACAACACGCTGCCCGTCGCCTACGCCCTGTGGAAGAACGGCGCGCCGCTCACCCCGCCGCGCAACGCCACCGACGCGCAGGCCGTCGTCGCCCGCGGCCTCACCGACTATTCCTCCGCCCTGCGCTGCAGCGACTGCCACGTCAGCCATTACTCCACCGACGCCGAACGCTACCTGCACACCCCGACCGTCCAGCGCGCCTGCATTCAGTGCCACACGGAAAACAACATCGCGATGGGCGCGCAGTGACGGATCGCCCCCTCTCAAGGGGACATTGTGTTGCCGCAACTTCTGGATGTCGTGAACACGTCCAGTGGCGATCGAGCAGGGAAATCGCAGGGGAACGCGGTATTTCGCGGGATACGGCGTCGCATGACAACGGGGGATCGCCGAGAAGAAGATGCAATGCGCCTACGCCTCACCCGCTGACCCCCTCTCCCCCTCAATTTCGCTTCGGCTCTGATCGAGCAACGCTCGAGCAAGCGCGCGAAATTTCGGCGAAGAGGGGGCGCGTGGCGGGAATTTCCCCCTCTTCGCCGAGATTTCGCGCGCTTATCCGTTATCTGCTCGACAAAAACGTAAGCGAAATCGAGGGGGAGAGGGGGTCAGGGGGTGAGGCGTAGGCGCGAATCAATATCCCCTTGTGAGTGGATCACCCCCTCGCCGCGCACCTGACGCCGACGTCAGCCAGTGTCGGCATCATGCCCCGCCCTGCGCTCTACCCTGTTGCGCATGGCCAACGCACTCGCACTCACCGCCGAACCGCTGCGCGACAGCGCTTCGGCACTCTCTTCGCAGTCCCGCGCGACCGGCGTCGTGCAGTCCTCCGCCGCCCACGCCTACGGCCGCCTCGACGCCGGCTGGCAGTCGTACGCGCGTGAGGACGTCGACGCCCATCAGCGCCACGCCGACGCCGAACTCGCCCGCATGCAGGCGATGATCGACCAGCTCAGCCTGGCCGCCCAGCGCGCCGACGCGCTCATCGACGAAGCCGACCTGTCGGCGGCCGCGCTCTTCGCCGCAGCCGCGGCCGGCGGCATTTCCGGCGCCGCCCCGCCCGCCTCGTTCGTCGGCGACTGGCTGTCATGGCTGTGGGGGCTGCTCGGCGTCGCCCCGGCCGCCCCGCCCCAGCCGCCCGCGCCGGCCACGCTCACCGAAGCGCAGATCCGCGCCGTGTTCGACGACATGCGCGACGAGCCGGACATCCCCTTCGCCTTCCCCAGCGACGGCTGCTACGCCCGCGCCGACGCCATGATGAACCGCATCCTCGAGCGCTACGACATCGACCCGTCCGCCGTGCGCAAAATCGTCATCCAGGGCGACCTGCGCGTGCCGACGGAGTTCGTCTACCAGGGCCCGCTCGGCAACGACCGGCTGGTGCGCTGGGGCTGGCACATCGCCCCGGCCATCCCCGTCGCCGCCGACGACGGCACGACGCGCCTGATGGTCGTCGACCCGTCGCTGTTCGATCACCCGGTCGCCCCCGACGAGTGGGCGGCCGCCATGGGCGACCCGAACGCGCGCCCGATGGTGGTCGACCGCCGCGTCTACGGCCTCGATCACTTCGGCTCGCCGCTCGTCCTCGACGACACCGCGGCGCAGGCGCAGACGCGTCACACGCTCGACGAATACATGGGCCACTGCGTCGCGCGCGGCCACTGCTCGGCCGATCTCCCGGCCGCCGAACTCGATGAACTGCGCCGCCGCTGCGTCGAGGCCGGCGTCTGCAAACCCACGCCATGAGCACTCTTCTGCCGCTCCCCTCGCACCCGATCACGACGGCCTCCCCGTCGCGCCGTCGAGCGCTGCGCACGCTCATCGGCGGCGCGCTGCTGCTGGGCGCCGCCTCCACCGGCCTCTATTTCGCGCTGCGCCGCCGCATCCGCGACGAGCTCGTCTTCGTCGTTCGTCCGCCGCGCGCTGCGCCGCTCCGCCTGCACAGCGGCGAGCTGCGCTCGGTCGACTGGCCGCGCCAGGTCTGGCACTGGCCGCGCGAACGCCTGGACGAATACTGGAGCGACCCGAATTTCTTTCCGGCCGGCGCGCCGTTCGCGGTCGAATTCCGCGGTGCCGAGCTCTTCCGCGGCCGCGTCGCCGCCGCCGTCGACGCGCGCGCGCCCGCGGTGATCACGCTGCGCGTGCTGCAGCTGCGCAGCGGCCCGGGCCCGTCGCCGCTCCTCGCCGGCGACCTGGGCTTCGCCTTCGCCCTCGCCGACGCCGCCGGCCGCCCGGCATTCCCCTGCGCAGACCCGCGCGTGGTGGAGGAGGTGCGGCGGAGAGTCGATAGCAGATAGTTGATAGTGATAGTGATAGTGATAGTGAAAAACTATCACTATCACTATCAACTATCTACTTCTTCACCGCTCTCGTCACGAAGTACGTCGGCATGAACTGCGACGCCTGCTG
>JBIIIA010000439.1:0-3075 GCA_044235195.1 Thermoflexales bacterium | reverse complement strand
GTATCCAAAGGCCTAGCACCCATCGTCACCGTGTCGAGCATGCCATGGTCTTCAATTTGCGGAGAGGAATACGCCTTGCGCTTGGAAGCAACCTCAGGATGGTTATCAGTAGTGAGCATGAAAAAAAAGTATACATCATGTCAGTTCTGGTTAAGGCACGCCGTTGTGCGCCAGAGCCGCGCCATTGGCGAAAGCCCTCTTCACCGAAATTTCGCGTCGCCGGCAAGAGTGCTGCTCGATCAGAGCCGAAGCAAAATTGAGGGAGAGAGAGGGGGGGCGTGTACACCTTAATAGCCGTACACCCGCAGCCACGATTCCAGCGCCATCGCCTGATTGACTACGCGTCGGTCTTTCGTAATTCGAGCAGACTCGGAAAAGCACCGCTGTGCACCATCACGCAGCAAGGCGCCGTCGACGAATCCGAGCGCAGCCAGGCGCATGTTCGCAAGCAGATCCAGAATGCGCTCGCGTTCCTTGATCCAGCCGAGATCATTCAGCGCGTTGAAGAACGATTTGCTGCGACGGATACGCACCTTCTCGGGAAGAATGCCATTCAAGCGTCGCAGCGGCACGCGCGAATCCGCACCATCATGCAACAAGTGCGGCGGAAAACGCATCATCAGCTCCACGAAGCGGCGATCCTGATACGGTGTCCGATGGTCGACGCTCATGTGCCGCGCGTACGTCGACTGCATATCGCGCAAAAGCACGTTCATCGGCTCGAGCATGGCCTTAGCAAAATATCGCCCCAGCGGGCTGCGCATTTCCGGGACGAGCAACTCGTTCGAATCGGATGCCGCAGGTTCCGGCCGTGCAGATAACCGGCGGGCCCGATCTTCCACCATCGCCTGCATGCGCGAATCGACGTAGTGAAACGGCCTCCGGAGAGTCTTCAGCTTCAACCGCACCAGGTTCAAGCGTCGGCGGATATGGGCAGGCCACGATGGAGACAATCGCAGCGTGGGCTCTCCATAGACATACGCGCCAGTCATCAGATCGCCGGCCATCCCCCACAGCACCACGCCGAGGTCGGTCATCAACCGGCCCCCGAACATCATGAGCCCCTGCATCCGCAGAGGCCAGCCTTCCGGCTCACCCAGCGCATAGCCGTCGTCGTCTCCGTATTCACGATACGCCCACGCGCCGTCGGAGGGAATTCGCACGATCCCGAAACGAGAACATTTTTCCGCTACGGAATCGAAGTACTCACGCTCGTCCGCGCTGGGCGTCTCATTGAAATGCATCGTGTGCATGAACGTCCCATGCACCGTCGATGCTGACAGTCGTTCGTGAGCGACACAGGCCAGCGCCGAGGAATCCAGCCCGCCGCTGACGGCAAACGACGCCGCCGTGCCTGTCGGTCGTCGCAGGCGCACGCGCACGGCTTCGGCCAGTGTGTGCGTGAAGAGATCGATCCACTCCTCGTCGCGACGGGCATTTGGTAGTGGAAAGACGCCGAACCGATCGAAGCGCTGCGCTCGTCCAACGCTCTCTCCGGCGGCGACAAGAACATACCCGGGTTCGAGCCGACGAATGCCACACACGACGGTTTCGGATATATTCGTATCGAATTTCCTCGCCAACTGTCGAACGATCATCGATTCATTCAACGCCGGGCGTATGGGCAGCGCGTCGAACAGCATGCGAAACGACCCGGAGACGTATAGCACGCCGTTTTGTTCGGCGTAGTACAGCGGCCGCATGCCGAGGATGTCGCGACAGATCGACAGCCGCCGTCGCTGCGCATCCCACACGATGATCGAATAGTCGCCATGCAGGCGCGCGAATCCTGCTTCGCCCCAGCGACGATAGACGTGCGCTGCGAGCTCGGCATCGGAGGAATCCACCGTCGCCTCCGGCAGCGCCGCCAGCAGATCATCACGATTGTCGAGCCGCATCTCGGCGAGCACGGCCACTGCCCCATCGCTCGACCACGCCGGCCCGCCGACGCCGAAGCCCTCGGGTGTGTGCCAGAACGGCTTGTCGACCAGCGCGATGGGCCCGTCCGTGTACACCACTGGCGGCGCGCACGAACGCATCGCCCGCGCCGCCGCCATGCGCTGCACCGCCACCGGGTCGGCCATGCCACCCCGCAGGTGAAAGATCGCGCCGATTTCGCTCATCGGTACATCACCCGTCGATGCCTATTGCATTCATCAGCGCAACTCATCGTCGACCTCATGCCGGCGTCGCATCTTCGCGCACCATCAGCTCGGCAGCCACGAGCTTCTCGACGAGCGCCGTCACATCGGTGCGCAGCAAGTCGGCGGAGGCTTCGTATTCCTTCTCCATCTCAGCGACGACAATCTCGATGTCGCCATGTTCGGCGAGCAGCTGCCACATGCGCGTGCCGACCTCATCGAGGCTGAAGTAACGTTCCGTGCCCAGGTGCAGCAGCACCGACTCCTGTGCGACTTGCTGAAAGAGCGCCTGCGGCGCGACGGTATAGCGAATTTTCTCAGACATAGCCAAAAATTTTAAGGTAGGCGATTGAAGGCCGTCTGCAGCGGTGTCAATTCCGCAAGTGAGGCCCGCTCCGCTACCGGTCGGCCATCGACTTCGACCCAGGCGTGCGACTGCAGATTTTCGACGCCATTCAGCCGAACTCCGATGCGCAGTGCACAGGGGATGCCGGCGAGCGTCAACAGCATACACAACGTGATCGAACGCGGCAGGCAGTTTTGATTCCAGCGAAAACGAAACAGGCTCAGGCTTTCCGCACGCAGCACCGACCACCCCCAGCGCGCGGCATCCACGTACGTGCCCGTCGCAGAGCGCAGGCGCGCCGATGCGCGCTGCAGCAAGTGCGTCCAGAATTTCAATCCGAACAGGCGCAGCGTCGCAGCGACGATGTGCAGCAATACCCACGCTGCCAGTACGCGCAGAACCTTCATGCGTCGCCCCGTTCTCCGACGCGCCAGTACGCTCCCGCGCCGTCTCCGTGAATTCGTTCCGTAATGCTGTGGCGCTCGCGATAATCATGCACCGCCGCACGACAGGATTTCCAATCGTAATCATCGACGATAACGAATCCGCCGACGGAGACGCGAGGGTACAACGCGTCAAGAATGTCCA
>JBIIIA010000089.1:0-10136 GCA_044235195.1 Thermoflexales bacterium | reverse complement strand
CGAAAATGAACGCGAATCGTCCATCGCCGGCCGCGTCGGCTACGCCCCGCCCCCGCTCGGGCCGGACGGCCGCCGCGAATCGAACATGTGGACGTGGTCGCTCGTCATGAACGCCAAATCGACGAACAAGCCCGGCGCCTGGCGCTTCATCGAATGGGCCGCCGGCAAGCCCTTCCTGCTGCGCGCGGCGTTCGAGGGCAACATGAACCCCACCCGCCGCAGCACCTGGGACGACGCCCAATTCCGCCGGACCGCCGCACGCTGGGGCAATTTCTACGACGTCGCCCGCCGCCTCGTCGAGAACGACGCCCGCGTGCTGGTCACGCCGACGCCGCACTACCTGGCGCTGGCCGATCGCTGGGTGGCCGCCATCCGCGCCGCCTACGCCGGCGAAGCCACCGTCGCCGACGCTCTGCGCGCCGCCGCCGCCGACATCAATCGCATCGTCGCGCAGCCGTAAACGCGACCACCACGAACACCACCAACAGCGCCGCCATCGCCACGCGCAGCACAAAGAGCAGCGGATGCGCCGGGTCGATCATGGTCAGCACGGGCTCCAGAACGCCATGATCCCGTCGGCGATCTCCGACAGCCGCCCCCGCAGCGGATCGATCGGAGCCACGCAGATGCGCGGCATCTTGCCGCCGCCCGGCAGCCGCCGCATGACCGGCAGCACGATGGCGTCGCTGTCGGGCGACCAGATGCGGTGGCTCTTGGCGTACTGATCGAAAAACGGCAGAAACTGATTGACGAACAAGTCGACCGGCTCGAAGGTGGAGACCAGCGTCTGCTCCCCGCTTTGCACGTCGACCACCCAGAGGTTCAGCCAGAGATCGGGCTCGTCGGCGTCATCCGCGTCGTCGTCGTCGGATGCGCCCTCGTACGGCGCGTCGTCGTCCACCTCGGCGCCGATCATGTCCTCCTCCTCGGAGGCGACCTCGTCGATGGCGGCGGCGATCTCCTCTTCCGTCACCTCGTCGATGTCGTGCAGCGCCAGGTGCCCGCCGGCGCGCGCCGCCTCGACCACGTCGGGCATCAGCATGCGAATCGCTTCGGCCGCCTGCGCCACCGTGAAATACGCGATCTTGCGCCCGTCGGGCGACCAGAAGAACGCCAGCACCACGTCGTCGGTCAGCACCCGCACGTCTTCACCCTCGACGTTCATCAGGCGCAGCGGGCCGTAATACGTGCGCATCGGTTCGAGCGGGCTGATGAACGCCAGCTCGTCGTTCGTCGGGCTCCAGGTCATCGCCGCCACGCCGGTGTGGCGCACCGCGATGCGCGTGCGCCGATCGACGCCGGCCACTTCGTCGACGACCGGGTCGATCACCAGCTGCATTTCGTTGCGACGCGTCAGATGCCCGAACGCGCGGTAGCGCCCGCTGCAGGCGATCCCGGGCGACTGAAACATCCCCGGACGCGCCACGCTGGTGCGGGCAGCCCCGTTCGGCGCGAACGGATCGACCATCGTCAGCTGCGCGCCGCGGCCGGAATCCCATCCGCCGACGTGAATCAGGATGCGGCGGCCGTCCGGCGTCCAGTCCCAGAAGCACGGCCGACCGGTCACCAGCGGCGCGGGCGTCTGCTCGGACGGCGCATCCGCGTCGACCACATGCAGGCCCATGCTGTGTTCGTCGACGCGCGCCGCCAGGAAGCTGATGTGGTCACCGTTGGGCGACCAGTACAGATAAATCGGCGCGTTGCGCGTGCTCTCGTAGACGGCGTGTTCGTCGTTCATCCGCAGGCCGTGCGCCGCATCCGGAAACACGAACACGCCCGCCCGCAGCCGATTGCCGCCGATGGCGGCGATGCGGCCGCCGTCGGGAGCCCAGGCGGGAAAATGAAAGACGCGCTCGCCGCCGGACAGCCGGCGATGCTCGGCGCCATCCGGCGAAACGACCTCCAGATCGCCCTCCAGGTTGATCAAAGCGATGCGATCGACCCGTTGTTCCATGTCGTTAAATATTACACCGGGTGCACCCGTGTACGATGGGCGACATGGCACGGGAAGAATTTTATCGGCGCAAGAGCGCCGTCGGCGACGGCACTCATGAGTTGACGGCCACGCTGCACTACGACGACACCCGCTTCGGCGCACCGCCTCCGACGGTTTCGCCGTGGAATATCGCCGTTCGCCTCGGTGAACGAGACTTCGGGCGCATCGTCGGCTTCGAGGGCGAGGGCAAGACCATCCTCGACATGCATCATCTGAAAGCCGACCCAGCGGCCCAGCGCGGCTGCGAGATCACCGTCTTTCGCATGGCCGACGAACTGCTCGTCGGCGACGGCGCCAGCCCAGCGGCGGCGGTCTTCTCCGCCTTCGAACGCTGGCTGCTGAAGCGCGGCTGGCGCGGCGACATCGTGAAGAAGCTCAAATTCACCGCCGAGGACCAGGTGCAACCGATTCGTCGCTTCTGGCTGGCGCAGGGCTTCGAGCTGGTGCCGTTTCGCGAGGGAGACGGCGGCTGGGACGAGCACGTCGTCAAACGCTGGCGCTGAGCGACGCCGCGTGGAAAACGAAAAGGGGCCGGCGCGCGCAAGTGCGCGCCGGCCCCCGTTCACGCTGCACGATCCGTCTACAGCGTATCCACCCAATGACGAAGGCGATTCTTCAGCTCATCGATGCTGGCCTGGTGCTGCTTGATCGCACGGATCAAGGCCGCCACGCTGTCGGAGCTCACGTCACGCGCCGATGCATCCTCTTCGGACGCCGACGCCCCTTCGATCACTTCCTCGCTTCCTTCTTCGAACTTCACCAGCGGCGGCGCATCCGCAGACGACAACCATTTATCGAGAGTGATCGTCGAGATCCCGTTCGCCTTGCAGAAGGAGCTCTTGGTCTGCGGGGACGACTTCCACAACTCCTCGTGCCATGCACGCATGATCGTTTGCTTCTGCTCCAACGAGTATCGCTTGCCATATTCGCTGCTCTTTCTCCGTGCCACTTATCCTCCATTACTATGATGAAACGCCGTGTTTGGCCTTCCTACCGATGGGCAACGCCGGACGACACAGCCCACTCCCGCAAACGATCGCCTCTCCTCACTCACACACGCCCAGCGCACCGAAGTCCGCACAGCATGCACACCAGTTTGCCATCATCGATCGCCCTCAATCCTGTGCACCCGACCAGACTCATTTTGTTCGTCTGACCGATGCAGAAGTGTAACACCATTGCTCGGTGCAACTACGGTTTTTCGTAGCACTTTGTATTTTTGTTCACTAATTGTATGAGCAATTTCACAACCCCCTTCATGGACAGAAGTGCCTTTCTCAGCCGCGACAAAGATGATCCACTGCGCCAGTTCCGCGACGAATTTGCGCTGCCCGCCGATACGATCTACCTCGACGGCAATTCGCTCGGCGCGCTGCCGCGCTCGGTGCGCGCACGACTGCAGCAGGCGATCGACGTCGAGTGGGGCGACCGGCTGATCACCAGCTGGCTGCGCTCCGGATGGATGGACATGCCGCGCCGCATCGGCGACAAAATCGCCCGGCTGATCGGCGCCGCAGACGGCGAAGTCGTCGTCGCCGATTCCACCTCGATCAACGTCTATAAAGCGCTGGCCGCGGCGCTGGCGCGGCAGCCGGAACGCCGCGTCATCCTTTCCACGCCGGACAACTTTCCGACCGACCTCTACATGGCGCAGGGGCTGATCGCCCAGCTCGGCGGACGCCACGAACTGCGCCTCGTCGAGGCCGACGCGCTCGCCGACCACCTCGATGAACAGACGGCCGTCCTGATGCTCACGCACGTCGACTACCGCAGCGGCCGCATGCACGACATGGCCGCGCTCACCCGCGCCGCGCACGCCGCCGGCGCGCTGACGCTGTGGGACCTCGCCCATTCCGCCGGAGCCGTGGAAGTCGACCTGAACGGCTGCGCAGCGGACCTGGCCGTCGGCTGCGGCTACAAATTCCTCAACGGCGGGCCGGGCGCGCCGGCCTTCCTCTTCGTGGCGCAGCGCCACCAGGACGGCTTCCGCCAGCCGCTGTCCGGCTGGCTCGGACACGCGCAGCCGTTCGCCTTCGACCCGACCTACACCCCGGCGGTCGGCATCACCCGCGGCATCTGCGGCACCCCGCCCGTCCTCAGCATGACCGCGCTCGAATGCGGCGTCGACCTGATGCTCGCCGCCGACATCCGTCAGGTGCGCCGCAAGTCGCTGGCGCTGTCCGACGCCTTCCTCGCCCTCGTCGAACAGCGCTGCGCAGGCTTCGGCCTGCGGCTGGCGACCCCCACGTCGCACACCGAACGTGGCAGCCAGGCCTCATACCACCACCCACACGCCTATGAAATCATGCAGGCGCTGATCGCCGCCGGCGTCGTCGGCGACTTCCGCGCGCCGGACATCCTGCGCTTCGGCTTTACCCCGCTCTACACGCGCTTCGTCGACGTCTGGGACGCCGTCGATCGCCTGCACACGATCCTGCGTGACCGCACCTGGGATCGCCCAGAGTACAGCGTACGCAAATCCGTTACGTAACGAAAACTTGACTTAAGAGTTTGCTGAATTTTGTTGACCTGCGGCGGGCAGCCTGATATAACTCCAATGTTGGGGAGTAGCCTATGCGCCGGCCCGGTGGGTCGGCGTTGTGATTCGTCGTCAGTACGGTCGTTCCTGTGAGCGGCCCGGTGAATCAGATGCGCGGCCATCGGCGAGACCATCACTGTGTTCGAAATGCACGTGATGGTCTCGCTTTTTTCTTTTCCGGAGGTGTGACGTGACGGAAGTAATCGAAGCATTACGAATATGGATCGAGGGAATCGTCCTGTGGCTCGGCTACGCCGGGATCGCACTGATTATGTTTCTAGAGACGGTCTTCCCGCCGATCCCGAGCGAGATGGTGATGCCATTCGCCGGCATCGTGTCCGCCGAAGGCAAGCTCGACTTCAGCCTCGTGGTCGTCGCCGCCACGGTCGGCTCACTGGCCGGCGCGCTGCTGCTCTATTTCCTCGGCGCCACCGTCGAACCGGAGCGACTGCGCCGCTGGATCGGCCGCTATGGGCGCTACGCCATGATCCAGGAAGCGGACTTCGACCGCTCGCAGCGCTTTTTCGAAAAGCGCGGCGACCTGGTCATCTTCTTCGGCCGGCTGATCATGCTGGTGCGCAGCCTGATCTCGCTGCCGGCCGGCGTCGTGCGCATGCACATTCCGAAATTTCTTTTCTACACCGCGCTCGGCGCCGGCATGTGGAACACCGGCCTGGCGGCGGTCGGCTACCTGCTGGGTGAAAACTGGCACGACGTCATCGCCCTGATCGACGACTGGGAGAAAGTCATCCTGTTCGTCGGCATCGCCGCCGTCGTCGGCGCGCTCGTCGGGCGGCGCATCCTCATGAGCCGGCGCGCCGCACGCAACGGCTGACCGTCGTCATTCGCCGCTCCCGCTTCTCAAGCTCGACCGACTCGAGCACATTTATTCTCGAACTCGAACTCAAATCACTCGAAAACTTCAGGAGAAATCACATGGACACTCTTACGATCGTGCTGTTCATCCTCGGCCTCGGCCTGCTCATCGGCGGCGCCGAACTGCTCGTCAAGGGCGCCTCGCGCCTGGCCGCCGGCGTCGGCATCTCGCCCCTCGTCATCGGCCTGACCATCGTCGCCTTCGGCACCAGCTCACCGGAGATGGCCGTCAGCGTCAGCACCGCGCTGAACGGCGTCAGCGACATCGCCGTCGGCAACGTCGTCGGCTCCAACATCTTCAACGTGCTGTTCATCCTCGGCATTTCGGCGCTGATCGCCCCGCTCGTCGTCAGCCGCCAGCTGATTCGCCTCGACGTGCCGATCATGATCGGCGTCTCGCTGCTGTATCTGGCGCTGGCCCTCGACGGCGTGATCACCTTCTGGGAGGGTGCGCTTCTCTTCGCCGGCATCGTCGGCTACACCACCTTTCTCATCGTCCAGGCGCGCCGCGAGAAGGCCGGCAGCGCCGCCACCGACGAGTTCACCCGTGAATACGGCACCGCGCCCAAGCTCAACCCGCGCAACGTCGCCATCGACATCGGCATGGCCGTCGTCGGCCTCGTCCTGCTCGTCATCGGCTCCAACTGGCTCGTCGACGGCGCCATCGCCTTCGCCCGCCTGTTCGGCGTCGACGAGGTCGTCATCGGCCTCACCATCGTCGCCGCCGGCACCTCCCTCCCCGAGGTCGCCACCTCGATCCTCGCCTCCATCCGCGGCGAACGCGACATCGCCGTCGGCAACGTCGTCGGCTCCAACATCTTCAACATCCTCGCCGTCCTCGGTGCCTCATCGCTGGCTTCGCCGGCCGGCCTGACGGTGCCGCCGTCCATCAACGCCTTCGACGGCCCGGTCATGCTCGCCGTCGCCGTCGCCTGCCTGCCCATCTTCTTCACCGGCCACACCATCGCCCGCTGGGAAGGCGCCGTCTTCCTCGGCTACTACGTCGCCTACACCGCCTACCTCATCCTCGACGCCTACGAACACGCCGCCCTGCCGATGTTCAGCAGCGTCATGTTCTACTTCGCCCTGCCCATCACCGTGCTCACCCTGGCCATCGCCGCCTACCGCGCCCTGCGCACTCGGCCGGCGACGGCCTGACCCGTCGCCTAAAAACCTCAAGGACGCCGCATGAACGAAACGACACTCGCACTGCCGCTGGCGATCTGCGCCGCAGCCGCGATCCCGGCGCTCGCCGTCGGCCGCTGGCTGTCGTCGAAGATCCTCGGCTGGATCCTCGCCGCGGCGCCGGCGGCCGCCTTCGCCTACTTCGCCACGCACATCGGCGCGGTCGCCGCCGGCGAAAAGGCGCACGCGCACTGGGAATGGATGCCCACGCTCAGGCTGTCGTTCTCGCTGCACCTCGACGGGCTCAGCCTGCTCTTCGCGCTGCTGGTGTCCGGCATCGGCGCGCTGGTGATGATCTACGCCGGCTACTACTTCGCCCCGCACGGCGACGGCCACGGCCATCATCCGCCGCCGTCCGAGGCGCGCTTCTTCGCCTACCTGCTGGCGTTCATGGCCGCCATGCTCGGCGTGGTGCTGGCCGGCGACGTGATCACGCTCTTCGTCTTCTGGGAGCTCACCAGCATCACCTCGTTCCTGCTGGTGGCCTACAAATACAAGACCGAAGAAGCGCGGCGCGGCGCGTTCATGGCGCTGTTCATCACCGGAGGCGGCGGCATCGCCCTGCTGGCCGGCCTGCTGATCGCCGCGCAGGTCGCCGGCACGGCCGACCTGACGGCCATGCTCCAGAACGGCGACGCCCTGCGCCAGAGCGCGCTCTATCCCGTCCTGCTCGGGCTGATCGCGCTCGGCGCGTTCACCAAGAGCGCGCAGTTCCCGGCGCATTTCTGGCTGCCCAACGCCATGAGCGCGCCGACGCCCGCCAGCGCCTTCCTGCACAGCGCCACGATGGTCAAGGCCGGCATCTACCTGATGGCGCGCCTCTCGCCGGCGCTCGGCGGCACCGATCTGTGGTTCTGGCTGCTGAGCGGCGCCGGGCTGGCCACCATGCTCACCGGGGCCGTCATGGGCCTGCGCCAGAACGACCTCAAGGGCCTGCTCGCCTACTCCACCGTCTCGCAGCTCGGCGCGCTCATGCTGCTGATCGGCCAGCGCGAAAGCGAGGCATTCAAGGCGCTGATCGTCGGACTGCTGGCGCACGCGCTCTACAAAGGCGCGCTGTTCCTCGTGGCCGGCATCGTCGATCACCAGGCCGGCACGCGCGACCTGCGCAAGCTCGGCGCGCTGCAGCTGCACACCGTCATGCGCGGCACGCTCGTGATCGGCGCGCTGGCGGCGCTGTCGATGGCCGGCCTGCCGCCGATGTTCGGCTTCCTGGCGAAGGAGACGCTGCTGGCGGCGGCCGTCGCGCCCGAACTTCCGACGCTGGCCGCCGTGGTCTTCCCGATCGCTGCAGTGCTCGTCGGCGCGCTCATGCTGGTGCAGGCCTGCTCGCTGATTCTGGAGACGTTCTTCGGCCCGCAGCGCTTCCGCCTGGCGCTCGGCGCGCCGACGCCGGCCCCGGCGCCCGTCGGCCGCGGCCGCACCGGCAAATTCGACGAGGGCGAAGCCGAGCACGCCCATGCGCCCGAACACGACGCCGCGCCCGGCATGCTGCTGGCGCCCGCCGTGCTGGCGGCCGGCTCGCTGCTCGCCGCACTCGTGCCCATGGTCACCTCGACCACCGACTCCACGCTGGCGCTGCTGATCGCCGCCGCAGCGAAGGCGGCCTACGGCGCGAAAGTCAAGGTCGACCTGACGCTCTTCCCCGGCGTGAACCTGCCGCTCGTCCTGAGCATCATCGCCATCGCCGGCGGCGCGCTCCTGTTCGGGCTGCGCGCGCGCTGGCAGAACCGCGCAGCGTACGCCGCAGCGCCGCGCTTCGGCGTGGTGACCGTCTACGGCGCCGTGCTGGCCGGCATCGACAGGCTGGCGCGCTTCGCCGGGCTGCTGCAGAACGGCAGCCTGCGGCGCTACCTCGTCATCATGATGGGCGCCGTCGGCCTGCTCGTGCTGTGGATCGGTCGGCTGCCCGGCGCCACGGCCGCGCCGCTCACATTCGATGAAAACGCCTGGCTGCGCATCGCCGGGCTGGCCGTGACCTGCGGGGCCAGCATCGCCGCGCTGCTCATGAAGCGCGACCTGCTGGCCATCCTCGCGCTCGGCGCCTCGGGCGTGGCCATGGCGCTGCTGATCGCGCTGGAGCCTTCGCCCGACGTGGCCCTGGTGCAGATCGTCGTCGACGTGCTCACCACGGCGCTGCTGCTGGCCGCGCTCAAGGCGCTGCCGCAGGACGGCGCCGGGCTGGAGAAGCCGGCGCCGCGCGAAGGACAGGGCCGCAACCTGATCGTAGCGACGCTGGCCGGCCTGGCCATGGCAGCGATCTGCTTCTCCGCGCTCAGCAGCCGCCCGCGCGACAGCATCGTCACGCCGTACTACGAAGCCAGCGCCAAGCCGCTGACCGGCGCGCGCGACATCGTCGGCGCCATCGTCGTGGATTTCCGCGGCTTCGACACGATGATCGAGATCACCGTGTTCAGCATGGCCGGCCTGACCGTGGTGACGCTGCTGCGCTTCGCGGCGAAGAAGCATCCGATCGCCGCGCCGGCCGCGAGCACGGCGGAGACGCCGCAGTCGGACTCGCCGATCCGCGGCATCGCCGGCCTGCGCCTGTCGCCGTTCGCGAACATGCTCGGGGAGATCGTGCTGCCGATCGCGCTGGTGATCGGCCTAGTGCACATGATCTACGGACACGACCAGCCCGGCGACGGCTTCACCGCCGGCGTCATCATCAGCCTGGCCGTGGCGTTCCAGACGCTGATCTTCGGCGTCGACGCGGTGCAGCAACGGCTGCCATGGCTGCGCCCGCCGCTGCTGATCGGAGCCGGGCTGGCGACGGTGTTCCTCGGCTCGCTGGCGCCGGCGCTGCTCGGCCTGCCGGCGCCGCTCGGCCCCGGCCAGAGCGGCGCAGCGTTCTTCGCCCCGGTGGACTTCGGCGCGCTGCTCGGCCTGCCGCTGCCGTATGGGTTCTACCTGAGCACGTCGTGGCTGTTCGAACTGGCGATCTGCCTGGCCGTGCTGGGCAGCGCCGCCTTCATGATCCGCACGTTCAGCGAACGCGACGCACATTTCGAAGCCTAAACGCCATGCAACTGATCACCTCACTCGCCATCGGCCTACTCTTCGGGGCGGGCATCTACGCCCTGCTGCAGCGCAACGTCGTGCGCAGCGCACTCGGCATGGTCATCACGTCCAACGCCGTGAACCTTTTCCTGCTGTCCATCGGCGCGTACGACGGCATCGTCGCCTCGTACGCCAAAGTGACCGGCCAGCGCAGCGACGCACTGCCGCTGGCGCTGATCCTGACGGCCATCGTCATCAGCATGGGTACGCTCGCCGCAGCGCTGGCGCTGCTGCGCGTGCTCGTCGCGCGCTATTCGACCAACGACCTCGAACGGCTCGACCGCCTCAAGCACTAGATGACACATCTCGCCATTCTTCCCTTTCTCATTCCGTTGAGCGCCGTATCGGTGGCCGTGCTGCTGTACGGGCGGCGGACGCTGCAGGCCGGCTGGTCGCTCGGCGCGCTGGCGACCTCGTGCGCGGCGACCGGCGTGCTGGCATGGCAGGTCTACACGAACGGGCCGATCGCCTTCCAGATGG
>JBIIIA010000438.1:0-3082 GCA_044235195.1 Thermoflexales bacterium | reverse complement strand
CTCTTCGTGCGGTGCCGAGACTCGCACGTACTATGATTCGCCGGGCCGTTGCCCGTCTCTCAGCGCAGCATCCCGTACGCCGGCAGCGTCAGGAATTCGCCGAAGCCCTCGGCCAGCACCAGCGTGTCCACCAGGCGACGCGCATCGGCGAAGCGTCCGCGCGCATACGCGTCCGTGCCGATCGCCGCCGCGATTTTGGCCTGCTCTTCGTCGGCCAGCTGCGTGTACAGCTCGGCCGTCACTTTGCGGCCGTCGTCGAGCACGCCGCGCGGGCTGCGGATCCACTGCCAGATTTGCGCGCGCGAAATCTCGGCGGTGGCCGCGTCCTCCATCAGGTTGAAGATCGCCACCGCGCCGTTGCCGCGCAGCCATGCCTCCATGTACTGCAGCGCCACGCTGATGTTGTTGCGCAGCCCGGCTTCGGTGATCTTCCCACCAGGCACGACGAAGTCGATCAGCTGATCGCCGGCCACCTGCACATCTTCGCGCAGTCTCTCCTTCTGGTGCGGCCGGTCGCCGAGCTTCTCGTCGAAGACGGCCTTCGCCACCGGCACGAGGTCGGGATGCGCCACCCACGTTCCGTCGAAGCCGTCGTTGCTCTCGCGCAGTTTGTCCTCGCGCACTTTCGTCAGCGCGGCTTCGTTCACCACCGGATCGCGCCGATTCGGAATGAACGCCGCCATGCCGCCGATGGCGTGCGCGCCGCGCTTGTGGCAGGTGCGCACCAGCAGCTCGGTGTACGCGCGCATGAACGGCGCCGTCATCGTCACCTGAACGCGATCAGGCAGCAGCATGTCGTGCCGCCGAAATTTCTTGATGGTGCTGAAGATGTAGTCCCAGCGCCCAGCGTTCAGCGCCACGATGTGCTCGCGCAGCGCATGCAGAATCTCGTCCATCTCGAACGCCGCCAGAATCGTTTCGATCAACACGGTGCACTTGATCGTGCCGCGCGCCAGTCCGAGCTCGTCCTCGGCTGCGTCCATGACGTCGCTCCATAGCTTCGCCTCGCGATGGCTCTCGAGCTTGGGCAGGTAGAAGTACGGGCCGCTGCCCTTTGCCAGCAGCCGCTTCGCGTTGTGAAACACGAACAGGCCGAAGTCGAACAGCGATGCCGACAGCGGCTCACCGTCCAGCGACACATGCTTCTCGACGAGGTGCCAGCCGCGCGCGCGCACCAGTAGCGTGGCGATCTTGTCGTTCAGCGCGTAGCGCTTGCCCTCAGGTGACGTGAAATCGACCTTGCGATCGATCGCGTCGCGCAGGTTGATCTGCCCCTGCACCATGTTGGCGAACGTCGGCGCGTTCGAATCCTCGAAGTCGGCCATGAACATGTCGGCGCCGGAATTCAGCGCGTTCACCAGCATCTTGCGCTCGGTCGGCCCGGTGATTTCCACGTGACGCTTCTGCAGGTCCGCCGGGATCGACCCGACGCGCCAGTCGCCGGCGCGCACGTCGGCGGTCTCCGCGAGGAAGCCCGGCCGCGCACCGGCGTCCAGCGCGCGCTGGCGTTCCTCACGCGCCGCCAGCAGCTCGCGCCGGCGCGCGCCGAAGCGGCGCTGCAGCCGGCCGACGAACGCCAATGCCTGCGGCGTCAGAATCTCCACGAACTCCGGCCGCATCTCGGCATCGGCATCGATGATCATATTCAGTGGTGCTGTTTCCATCGTATTTTCTTTTCGGATAAATCGGATCGATCAGAGGCGGTGCAGATGCGGTCCGAAGTCCGCCTCGTAGAACGGCGACACCATCTGGCCGGGCGGCACGATCGCGTCGACGGCGCCGAAGTCTTCCTCGGTGAGCTTCAACTCGAATGCCGCCATGTTGTCCTCGAACTGCTGCATCGTGCGCGGGCCGATGATCGGCGAGGTGATGCCCGGCTGCGCCGCCACCCACGCCAGCGCGAACTGCGACAGCGTGCAGCCGCCGCGCGCGTCGACATAGCGCCGCAGCGCTTCCACCGCGTCGAGCGCGCCGTCGTTCCAGCGCTTCGCGATCGCCGGATTTTTCAAGTACATGTCGCCCACGCGCGTGCCCTCCGGCGGCGGCTGCGTGCGGTCGTACTTGCCGGTCAGGATGCCGCCGGCCAGCGGCGACCACGGGATCAGCGCAAAGCCGTACGTGCGCGCGAACGGCACCAGCTCGCGCTCGATGCGCCGATCGAGGATGTTGTACGGCGGCTGTTCGCTCACGAAGCGATTCAGATGCTGTTCGCGCGACGCAGCCACCGATTCCATCAACTGCCACGCCGCGAAGGTCGTCGTACCCGCGTAGCGCACCTTGCCGGCGCGAATCAGGTCGTCCATCGCGCGCAGCGCTTCGTCGATTGGCACCGACGACTGCGGGCGATGCAGCTGATACAGATCGATGTAATCGGTCTGCAGGCGCTTCAGGCTGGCCTCGCACTGCTCGATGATGTGGCGCCGGTTGTTGCCGCCGCTCATCGGATCGCTCGGGTCCATCACGTTGTAGACCTTCGTCGCCAGAAACACGCGCGCGCGCTTGCCGTTGCGCTTGAGCGCTTCACCGGTGACCTCCTCGCTGCGCCCGAACGTGTACACGTTCGCCGTGTCGAGGAAATTCACGCCCATCTCGATCGCGCGATCGATGATGTCATACGAGTCCTCGGGCGTGGTCTTCCCGCCGAACATCATGCACCCCAGACAAGCCACACTCACCTTGACGCCGGTTCTTCCGAAGATTCTGTATTCCATAATATTTGCCGAACGCGTCCAAATGCGACGCGCACGAACGACAAGCATGCGCGCAATCCAATCGCATGTCAAGTTCGTCGTCCCTGGCCTCTGCATAGGGGTGCATCCGGCGCCCCGTCACATCACTTCGGCGTCGGCGTCGATGTCGGCCGCGGCGTCGATGTCCGAGTCGGCGTCAATGTCGGCCGCGGCGTCGATGTCCGCGTCGACGTCATCGTCGGCGTCGACGTCCGCGTCGGCGTCCGCGTCATCGTCGGCGTCGACGTCCGCGTCGGCGTCCGCGTCATCGTCGGCGTCGACGTCCGCGTCACCGTCATCGTCGACGTCCGCGTCACCGTCCGCGTCGGCGTCCGCGTCACCATCCGCGTCAC
>JBIIIA010000437.1:0-3083 GCA_044235195.1 Thermoflexales bacterium | reverse complement strand
GGGAAGACGGCGCGGTCGACCTTCTTCGCCAGCTCGGGGTCGGTGGTGATGATCACCGCGCCGCGCGGGCCCATCAGCGTTTTGTGCGTGGTGAAGCTGGTGACGTGGGCGATGCCGACCGGGTTGGGATACGCGCCGGCCGAGGCCATGCCGGCGGTGTGTGCGATGTCGGCCAGCAGCAGTGCGCCGACGGAATCGGCGATGGCGCGGAACTTCTGAAAGTCCGGCGCGAACGGATACGACGTGTAGCCGGCGATGATCATCTTCGGCTTCTCGCGCTGCGCCAGCTCCATGATCTCTTCGTAGTCGAGCAGCTCGCTCTCTTCGTTGACGCGGTAGTGCACGATGCGCTGGCGGCGGCCGGTGACATTGACGGGCGAGCCGTGCGACAAATGACCGCCGTGCAGCAGGTCGAGCGTCATCACCGTGTCGCCGGGCTGCACGAACGCCTCGTAGATGGCGGTGTTGGCCACGGCGCCGGCGAGCGGCTGCACGTTCAGGAAGAGGTCCTCCGGCTTGAGGTGCGGCGGGCAAAACGCCTCGGCGCCGCGGCGCTGCGCCAGCGCCTCGACGACGTTGCAGTATTCGACGCCCTTGTAGTAGCGCCGGTCGGCGTTGCGGCGGAAGAACGGCATCTGCCGCTCGTAATCGAGAATTTCCGCTTCGGTCTGATCGTGCATGTCGGCATGCGGATAGCCTTCGGCGTAGATGTTCTGGAAGACGGATCCCTCGGCCTCGCGCACCGCCGCCGGGACGTACGATTCGCTGGCGATCATGACGAGCTTGTTGACCTGACGGGAGTGCTCCAGCTCGACGAGCTGTGCCACCTCCGGGTCGATGTCGTGCAGGTCGCCGCGCAGAAGAAAATCGCTCATGGTGGTACCTCTTACGCTCACGCAATAAAAAAAGGCCCGAGGTTCCTCGCGCCTTTGCCCAGACGAACGGCAGTCGAACCAGTCGCCGTCGCCACGTGGTCGATTCCACACCCCCGGCGGCCAGGCCTCCGGGCGCTTTCGTCAGGCGACGAACCGGCGCAAATTGTGCGTGAATTGTACTCGGGGTGAACCCGACTGGCCGATCGGCCAGCGACCTCCGGCCCTTTTTATGGGGAAACGTGCGCCGCGCAGGGCTACAAACACGGGGTCTATGTCCAGCATGAGCCGAATCTGCACCATCGAGGGCAACGAGGCAGCCGCCTACGTGGCCCACAAGACGAACGAAGTCATCGCCATTTACCCGATCACGCCGTCTTCGGGCATGAGCGAACTGGCGGATCAGTGGAGCGCCGGCGGATCGAAAAATCTGTGGGGCGCGGTGCCGCTGGTACAGGAGATGCAGGCCGAAGGCGGCGCCGCCGGCGCCGTGCACGGCTCGCTGCAGGCCGGCGCGCTGTCGACGACGTTCACGTCCAGCCAGGGCCTGCTCCTGATGATCCCGAACATGTTCAAGATCGCCGGCGAGCTGACGAGCACGGTCTTCCACATCGCCGCGCGTTCGATCGCGACCTCGTCGCTGTCGATCTTCGGCGATCACAGCGACGTGATGGCGACGCGCAGCACCGGCTGGGCCATGTTGTTCGGCAATTCGGTGCAGGAAGTGATGGACTTCGCGCTGATCGCGCAGGCCGCCACGCTGAAGGCGCGCGTGCCTTTCCTGCACATCTTCGACGGCTTCCGCACCAGCCACGAAGTGGCCAAGATCGAGCAGCTGAGCGACGAGCAGATGCGGGCGGTGATCGACGACGCGCTGGTGCGCGAGCATCGCGCCCGCGCGCTCTCGCCGGAGAATCCGTTCGTGCGCGGCACCGCGCAGAACCCGGACACGTTCTTCCAGGCGCGCGAGGCGGTCAACGCGTATTACGCGAAGGTGCCGGCGATCGTGCAGGAGATGATGGATCGCCTGGCGGCGCAGACCGGCCGGGCGTATCACCTGTTCGATTACGTCGGCGCGCTGGACGCTGAGCGCGTGATCGTGCTGATGGGATCGGCCGCCGAAACGGCGGAGACCGCGTCGGCGGCGCTGAATGCGGCGGGCGCGAAGACCGGCGTGCTGACGGTGCGGCTCTACCGCCCGTTCTCGGCCGAGCATTTCATCGCGGCGCTGCCGCAGACGGTGCGCTCGATCGCCGTGCTCGATCGCACGAAGGAGCCGGGCGCACTCGGCGAGCCGCTGTACCAGGACGTGGTCGCGGCGCTGGCGGAGACCGGCCGCATCGCCGGCGTGCGCGTGATCGGCGGCCGCTACGGCCTGTCGTCGAAGGAATTCACGCCCGCCATGGCGCGCGCGGTCTTCGATGAACTGGCGAAACATGCGCCGAAAAACCACTTCACCGTCGGCATCTACGACGACGTGATGAACACCAGCCTCGACTTCGACGCCGCGTTCGACGTGGAAGATCCGCAGGCGGTGCGCGCGGTGTTCTACGGCCTCGGCTCCGACGGCACGGTCGGCGCGAACAAGAACTCGATCAAGATCATCGGGGAAGAGACGGACAACTACGCGCAGGGCTATTTCGTCTACGACTCGAAGAAGGCCGGCGCGCGCACGATTTCGCACCTGCGCTTCGGCCCGCATCCGATTCGCAGCCCGTATCTGATTCATCGGGCGACGTTCGTGGCGGTGCATCAGTGGAATTTCATCGAGCGCTACGACGTGCTCGAAAACGCTGCGCCCGGCGCCACGCTGCTGCTGAACAGTCCGCACGCCCCCGAAGCGGTCTGGGATCATTTCCCGCGCGCCGCGCAGGAGAAGATGCTGGCGCTCGGCGTGAAGCTCTACGTGATCGACGCCGACAAGGTGGCGCGCGAGGCCGGCATGGGCGGCCGCATCAACACGGTCATGCAGGCATGCTTCTTCGCGCTCAGCGGCGTGCTGCCGCGCGACGAGGCGATCGCCAAGATCAAGGACGCCATCCGCAAGTCGTACAGCAAGCGCGGCGAGGCAGTGATTCGACAGAACTTCGCCGCCGTCGATGCGTCGTTGGCGAATCTGTTCGCGGTGCCGCTGCCGGCCGAGCCGGTGTTCAGCAACGCCCCGGTGCACATGCACGTGCCGGCCGAGGCGCCGAGCTTCGTGCAGCTGGT
>JBIIIA010000088.1:0-10153 GCA_044235195.1 Thermoflexales bacterium | reverse complement strand
GCAAGAGTAGGTCATTGCCAGAGAACTCTTTTTGCGTTTTCCGCCCCGCAGCGCGTGGGCGACCGACCCGGTCACGGGGTGCATCCGCCGTCTGGGGCGAATCGTTCAGCCGGCAGAGAGATCCCTCCGCTTTGCCACGTGTACGTATTAAGCCGGCAAAGCGTTCGGGATGACGGTCCGAGGGACGTACCACCCTGTCCACGATTGTCGTTCCCTCTCCCGGCGCGTCATCCCGAACGTCTTGCCCCGTCCGTGCAGATGTTGCCACGAACGAGCCAGGGCAAGACGGAGGGATCTCTCTTCGTGTGGCATCGTCGATGATTCGAAATTTCGCCCCAAACGGTGGATGCACTCCGACCCGTGGGCGACCGACCCGGTCACGGGCGACCGACCCGGTCGCCCCTACAATCGATGTCGATGATCGGGACGTATGCGGAAACGGAATTGCACGCGGCTCTCAAACGCCACTATGCGGGATCGGACGGCGAAATCGAGGTGCGCGTTGGCCCGTACTGGATCGATGTGCGGCGACAGGCGCGGCTGATTGAAATTCAAACGGGGAATTTTTCTGCGCTGCGCGCGAAGCTGGCCCGACTGCTCACCGAACACGATGTTTCCCTGGTATATCCGGTCGCTGAGGAACGCCATTTGCTGTGGCTCGATCCGCAGGGCGCCGTCGTGCGGAGACGAAAATCACCGATGCGCGGCCGCGTCGAGGATATCTTCAATGAACTGGTGTCTTTTCCACAATTGGTCGGTCATCCACGCCTGCAGCTGCGCGTGCTCATGACGCGCGAAGAGCTTTTGCGCACACCTGCCCCGCGTCGAAAACGCTTCGATCGCGGATGGACGCCGGTGGACCGTCGGCTGATCGGCATCGTCGGCGAGCATGTGTTTACCGGCCCCGACGACTTCGCCGCGCTGTTGCCGAGCGCACTGCCCTCCCCTTTCACCGCGCGTGAACTGGCGTCCTGTGCGAGACTCTCGCTGCGCACGGCACAGCGAATGGTGTACTGCCTGCGCAAGATGAATGCACTCGAGGAAATCGGCCGGCGCGGGCGCGCATCGACCTACGCACGTCGGTCGAGCGACTTTTCCATCACCCAGCCGTCTTCCCCATCCGCATAGTAACGGCTGCGAATCGAGACGCGAGCATACCCTCTGTGCGTGTAGAGACGAATTGCCGCGTCATTGCTCGGCCGCACGGTCAATCGCATGCGTGCCATGTGAGATGCTGCGCTCCATGACTCCGCTGTCTCGAGCAGCGAGGTGGCGGCACCGCGTTCACGGAATTTCGGAAGGACGCCGATGGTGACGACCCACCCGCATCCATCGAATGGGTTGACTTCCGCCGCTACGAACCCGACCAACGCACCCTCGATGATCGCAGCGTGCTGGCTCCCGTACGGGGAAAGAAAAAGCCCGAGCAGCGTCGGCCAGCCGTAGCCATCGGCGCCGAAACATTCTCGCTGCAAGCGGCGAATAGACGGCAAGTCGCGCCAATGCGCGGATCTGATCGTAATGGGATGGGCGACGGCAGCGAACACCGCGGCCATTGTAAAAGCCGAACGATTCGATTTGGCGTATAACTGACCGCCTATGTCTATTGTCTCGTCCCAGCGGCGGCGCGTATTTAATCTGGCGTGGCCGGTGATCGCTGAAAATTTTCTCGAAACATTGCTTGGGCTGGTCGATACCTATCTGGTGTCGCACCTGGTGATCGGCACGCTGGCAGTGGCCGGCATCGGCGGCGCGCTGCAGGTGATGTATTTCATGATCTCGATTCTGAGTGCGCTGTCGATCGGCAGCGCCGTGCTGGTGGCGCAGGCCATCGGGGCGCGTGATCTCTCCGGCGCCGGCAACCTGGCGCGCCAGTCCCTGGTGTGGAGCGTGATCATCTCTGTGCCGCTGGCGATCGGCGGATGGGCCGTCGCCGAGCCGGTGATCGGCCTATTCGGCATGGAGCCCGCGGCGGCGGCGATCGGCGTCGAATATCTGGAAGTGACGATGGCCACGATCGTGGTGCTGGTGGGATTGTTCATCGGCAGCGGCGTGCTGCGCGGCGCCGGCGACTCACGCACGCCGCTGGTCGTGACGATGATCGCCAACGTCATCAACGTCGTGCTGGCGTATGGGCTGATCAACGGCGCGCTCGGCTTGCCGGCGCTGGGCCCGGTGGGAAGCGCATGGGCGACCTTCATCGCGCGCGCGATCGCCCTGGTGCTGTTGATCGCGGTGCTGTGGCGTGGCCGCAACGGCATCACGATTCGCGGATCGGCGGCGTGGATGCCCGATTTCCGCGTCGCCAGGCGCGTGCTCACGATCGGGGTGCCGGCGGCGCTGGAGCAGGTGATCACATCCGGGGCGTTTTTCGTGTTCACGGCGGTGGTCGGTCGACTGGGAACGGAGGCGCTGGCAGCGCATCGCATCGCGATCAACGCGCTGTCGCTGGCGTTTTTGCCGGGCTTCGGATTCGGCATCGCGGCGACGGCGCTGGTGGGACAGAGCATGGGCGCGCGTCGGATGGACGAAGGCGGCCAGGTGGCGCGCATCGCTGCCGAATGGGCGGTGATCTGGATGGCGCTGATCGGCGTGCTGTTCTTCGTAGCAGCCGAGCCGATGATGCGATTATTCACGGACGATCCGCTGGTGTCGACGGCCGGCGCGAACGGTCTGCGCGTGATGGCGCTCGGGACGCCGTTCTGGGCGATCGGCTTTACGTATGCGGGCGCGCTGCGCGGCACCGGCGACACGCGCTGGCCGATGTGGGTGAACTCGGCGAATATCTGGATCTCGGTGCTGCTGGCGGCGTTCGTCGGCATCGCGCTGCAGGCGAACCTGACGTGGGTGTGGGCGGCGTTCATCGCCACGAGCCCGATCGCGCCGGTGCTGGCGGTGCGGCGATTCCGGCACGTCGCGGCGCGGCTGGCCGCCGATCACGAGAAATCGCTGGCACCAGCGTAGCGACAATTCGTGTCACAATGCGCGCCATGTCCGAACCGATGCACACAACGGTGACCCGGCGCTCCGCCGTGCTGGCCGAGCGCGACATCAACAAGGAGACGTTCGTCGAGCCGTGGCCGGAGGCCGGGCTGATCGTCGCGGACGGTCCGAACGATCCCGGCCCGAGCCTGCGCGTGGAGGGCGGCCGGGTGGTCGAGATGGACGGCCGTGCGCGCGCCGATTTCGACGTGCTGGACGCGTTCATCGCCGACCATTTTCTCGATCTGGGCGTCGCCGAAGAAGCGATGCGCACGCCGAGCGAACGGATCGCGCGCATGCTGGTCGACATCAACGTGACGGCCGGCGAAGTGCGGCGACTGGCGCTGGGCTGCACGCCGGCGAAGCTGTGCGACGTGATGCGGCACATGAACGTGCTGGAGATGATGATGGGGCTGGCGAAGATGCGCGTGCGGCGCACGCCGGCCAATCAGGCGCACGTGACGAACCGGCGCGAGAACCCGGCGCTGCTGGCGGCGGATGCGGCCGAGGCGGCGCTGCGCGGGTTTGCGGAAGTCGAAACGACCGTCGGCGTTGCACGCATGGCGCCGTTGAATGCGCTGGCGATCCTGATCGGCTCGCAGTCGCAGCGGCCGGGCGTGCTGACGCAGTGCGCCATCGAAGAGAGCATGGCATTGCGGTTGGCGATGAAAGGGCTGACCACCTACGCCGAGACGCTTTCGGTGTACGGCACCGAGCGCAGCTTCGCCGACGGCGACGACACGCCGTGGAGCAAGGCGTTCCTGGCGAGCGCCTACGCATCGCGCGGCGTGAAGATTCGCTTCACCAGCGGCACCGGCAGCGAAGCGTTGATGGGATCGTCGGAAGGGCGTTCGATGCTGTATCTCGAAGCGCGCTGTTTGTGCGTGACGCGCGGCGCCGGCAGCCAGGGCGTGCAGAACGGTTCGATCTCCTGCATCGCGCTGCCGGAGAGCCTGCCGGGCGGGGTGCGCGCGGTGCTGGCGGAGAACCTGCTGGCGTCGCTGCTGGGGCTGGAAGTAGCCAGCGGCAACGACGCGCTGGCGTCGCATTCGCAGATTCGCAAGAGCGCCAAGCTGATGCTGCAGTTCATTCCCGGGACGGACTTCATCTTCTCGGGCTACAGCGCGGTGCCGCGGCGCGACAACATGTTCGGCGGCGGCAACTTCGACGCCGACGACCTGGACGACTACAACGTGCTGCAGCGCGACATGCAGATCGACGGCGGGCTGCGGCCGGTGAACGAGGCCGAAGTGGTCGAGGCGCGCCGCGCCGGCGCGCGTGCGATTCAGGCGGTCTACGCCGGGCTGGATTTTCCGCCGATCGGCGACGACGAAGTCGAAGCGGCGGTGGCGGCGCACAGCAGCGAAGACATGCCGGTGCGCGACATCACGGCCGATCTGGCGGCGGCCGACCGCTTCCTGGCGGGAGAAGGCGACGTGCGGCAGGCGGTGGCCGTGCTCGATGCAGCCGGCTTCCGCGATGCTGCGGCCAACGTGCGCGCGATGCTGCACCAGCGTTCGGTGGGCGATCACCTGCAGCCGGCGGCAATTTTCGTGAGCGAAGGCGACGGCGTGCGCATGCGCGTGGCGTCGGCGATCACCGAGCCGAACGACTATCGCGGGCCGGGCAGCGGCTACCGCGTCGAAGGCGCGCGCTGGGACGAGATGCAGCGCATTCCGCAGGCGCGCTCGCCGCGCGATTTCATCGCCGACCGGCTGGGGACGCCGCTGGAAAATCTGCACGAGGTCGGCGACGCCGTGATCGGACGGCTTGATGAAGTCATCCTCGCCGTCGGGCCGGCATTCGGCCGCGTGCTGACGCGCACGATCAACGGGCTGGCGCACGAAGACGTGCTGGCGGCGATCTTCACCGGGGTGGCGCGCGAAGGGATGACGGCGCGGCTGGTGCGCGTGTATCACACCTCGGACTGCGCGGCAATCGGCCAAATTGCGTCGACGCTGAGCGGGAGCGGCATCGGCATCGGGCTGCAGAGCCGCGGCACGGCGGTCATTCACAAGAAGGGCATGCCACGCCTGCACAACCTCGAACTATTCTCGTTTTCGCCGAGCATGACGCTGGCGATTTACGAGCAGCTCGGGGCGAACGCTGCGCGCTATGCGAAGGGCGTCGCAGTGAAGCCGGTGCCGGTGATGGTCGACAACTGGGCGCGCCTGAAGCTGATCGTGAAGACGGCGCTGCTGCATCGACGCGAGACCGAGGAAATTCGCGAGCGCAAGCCGCAGGAGTTGTTCTTCAACTGGGAGCCGGACGTATAGATGAACGCGACGGATTTCGAAGAAGAGACCTGCGTGCTGCGCATCGAGCTGCGCGATGCGCTGGTGACGGCCGGCGACGACGAAGAAGGCGGCGGCATGCTGATTCCGGCGCAGACGCTGTGCGTGCTGCACGTGCGCGCGCCGCGGCGCTGGCTGGACGGCGATGCGCTGCGCGAGGATCGGCTGGAGCGCGTGTACGAAACGATGTACGGCGCGACGTGGCGTGAAGGCAACATCGATGGATCGTATTTTCGTGTGCTGCATGTCGATGTGGCGGTGCTGAGCGATGCGGTCGTGCGATCGCGCGTGTGGTGCGCGTACGATGAAGACGATCCGGAGCGGCGTTACTGGTTCTGGTGCGTCGGAGACGATGAAGCGCTGATCGAGACGACGGCGGAGGAGTTGTAGAGGTGACAGCGATGGCAGACGACGAGCGGAGCAATTTTCAGGCGTCACCGGAGGCGTTGGCCGAGCAGGCGCGCGTGGCGCGGGCGGCGGGTTTCACGCAGCTGGCGGAGAACTTCGAGCGGGCGGCCGAGCTGACGGCGGTGCCGCCGGCGGAGCTGCTGCGGGTGTACGAGCTGCTGCGGCCGGGCCGGTCATCGCAGGACGAGCTGCTGGCGGCGGCGGAAATGCTCGAGGAGAAGTACGGCGCGCGGATCAACGCCGCGTTCGTGCGCGAGGCGGCGGCGGTGTATGCGCAGCGCGGGCTGTATCGGAAGGACGAGCTGGCGTCACCTTCGAAACGAAGGTTTTGAACCCGGCTTCTAAGAAGCCGGGTACCTTTCCGTCGAATCGAAGGTGACGACGCCCTGCGCGCCGGCCGCGTGCGCAATCTCCAGGGCGAGGCGGCGCTCGTTCGCGTCGAGCAGGGCGAAATCGATGCACACGTGCAGCTCGGCCTGCTTGCGCTTCGAGCGCTGACATGAGCTCAACACGCCGGCGACATCGTTTTTGACGAAATCGAGCAGGCCGCTCTTGAGCGCGCCGATGTTGAGCGGCGACTCGATGCGGCGAGCGCCGGCCTCGATGGCCTGATCGGCCTCGAACATTTTGGCCAGCGTGGTGGACGCGCCGCCCGGCGCGCCGATGCGCACGCCCAGCCGCACGTTCGAGCCCTCGAGCAGATCGGCGGCCAGCCGCGTCCAGCACGGATGCACGACGAGCACGGCCAGCCCGCGCGCGCGGGCATCGGCGGCGGCCGCTTCGAGCTGCGCGCGCGTGGCGTCGGGGCGGAGCATGTCGTGTTCGTTCGTGTTCATGCCGTCTGGTACAGCTCGACGAGGACGCCGAACGCGCTGCGCGGGTGGATGAACGCGTAGCGCGTCCCGCTGGGCTTGGTGATCGGCTGCGGGTTGATCAGCTCGACGCCGCGCGAAGCCAGGCGCCCGAGCGCCGCCTCGATGTCGTCGACGCGCACGCAGATGTGGTGCATGCCCTGTCCGTTCTTCGCCATCCACTTGGCGATGCCGGTGCCTTCCTGCGTCGGCTGCACCAGCTCGATGTGGCTCTCGCCGAGCGGGAGGAAGGCGACGCGCACGCCTTCGCGTTCGACGTCCTGCACTTCCGCCAGGTCGAGCCCGAGCGCGTCGCGGTAGAAGCCGAGCGCCGCGTCGATGTCCGGCACGGCGATGGCGATATGGTCGATCTGCATGGATTTCATTGGAAAGCTAGTCGGTGGCTTCTGCGTTGAACAGCGTGCCGCTCGGGATGTCGCCGTGGAATCTGTCGTCGTTCAGGTCGCTGCCGACGACGACGTTGCGCCCGATCTTGATGTCGGGCGGGATGATGGTGCTCTTGCCGATCACCGTGATGCCGGTGTTGAGGCCGATTTCCTTGATCTGTGTGTAGTCGGCGCCGTAGCCTACCTGGGCGAAGCGCCCGATCACCACGTTCTTGTCGACGATGCATTTGTCGACGACGGCGCCGGCCTCGATCACGGTGTCCGGCAGGATGATCGACTGCTTGACGACGGCGCCGCGCGCCACGCGCACGCCGGGCGAGAGCACCGAATATTCGACCGTGCCTTCGATCGTGCAGCCGTCCGTGATCAGGCTGTGGTTGACCGTGGCGCCGGTCCGGATGTTCACCGGTGGTCGCTCTTCGCTGCGCGTGTGGATGATCCACTCGCGGTCGAGCAGGTCGAGCGGCGGCGAGTCCTGCAGCAGGTCCATGTGCGCTTCCCAGTACGACTGAATCGTGCCGACGTCGACCCAGTATTCGCCGTAGGGGTAGGCGTAGACGCGGAAGTTCTCGGTGATCATCTTGGGGAAGATGTCCTTGCCGAAGTCCTTGGAGGAATTCGTATCGGCGGCATCCTCGGTGAGCACCTTGACGAGCGTGTCGTAGTTGAAGACGTAGATGCCCATCGAGGCCAGCGTGCCCTTGGGCTCCTTCGGCTTTTCTTCGAACGTATTGACGCGGAAATCAGCGTCCGTCTGCACGATGCCGAAGCGGCTGGCCTCGTCCAGCGACACCTTGAGCGTGGCGACGGTGACGTCCGCACGGTGTTCCTGATGGAACTGGATCATGCGGCTGTAGTCCATCTTGTAGACGTGGTCGCCGGAGAGGATCATCACGTAATCCGGGCGCTGATTGCGGATGAAGTCCAGGTTCTGGTAAATCGCATCGGCAGTGCCGTCGTACCAGTCGGAGTCCATGCGGCCGAGGTAGGGCTGGAGCAGCCAGACGCCGCCGTTCATGCGGTCGAGATCCCACGGGGCGCCGTTGCGGATGTGATCCTGCAGCGAGCGCGGCCGGTATTGTGTGACGACGCCGACGGTCGTGATGCCACTGTTGGTGCAGTTGGAAAGCGGGAAGTCGATGATGCGGTATTTGCCAGCGAACGGCACGGCCGGCTTCGCGCGCTTATTCGCTAGAACGCTGAGTCGGGTTCCTTTTCCGCCGGCGAGGATCATGGCCAGTGTTCGCATGCAATTTGCTCCGAAAAATCCATCCCTGTGACCGAGTATCGAACACGGCGACCGATCACAATTCGAATGATCGCCGTGTGCGCACCGAATAACCCGATGAATTGTATTGAGTTTTCGTAAGGTGGTGGTTAAAGCTCGACGACGCAGCCGGAGCGGCGCGACTCCTCGGCGGCGAAGGCGATGAGGTGGCTGGCGAGCGAGACGCGGGCCGAAGTGCGGCTGCGCGAGCTCTGTCCGTGCAGGGCGGCGACGAAATCGGCGAGCAGGCCGGCGTCGCCGCCGCCGTGGCCGCTGCGGCCGGCTTCGGGGCGAATCGTTTCGACCTGAGTGCTGCCGTGGCGGACGATGCGGAATTCGTGCGGGCGGCCTTCCGTGAAGTCGCCGAAGAGCGTGGCCTTCGTGCCGTCCCAGCGCATGGTGCGTCCTTCGAAATCGCTGTGGCCGTGCATGGTGAACGTGCAGGTGACGCCGCCGTCGAATTCCATGGCGATGACCTGGCGGTCGACGACGTCGTTGTCGGCGTGGAAGACGCAGCGGCCGAACGGCGAAGTGCGCAGGATTTCCATGCGCTGCGCGGGCGAGACGTCGGCGCTGCCGAAGGCGCGGTTGGCCATGAAGATCGGCACTTGCCAGCCGTCGCGCGGCTCGGCGCCGTAGAGGCGTGGGGCGTGCCAGATGCACGAGTCGGCGGCCGGGCATCCGTCGGTGCAGCGCGGCGGCGCGCCCTGCGGAGCGCGCTCGGATCGGTAGTGCGAGAGCGAACCGAACGAGCTCAGTCGTTTTACTTCGCGGCCCATCGTCCACACCAGGATGTCCAAGTCGTGGCAGCACTTGGCGAGGATCATCGGCGTGGAGGCGGCTTCGTTGCCCCAGTCGCCGCGCACGAAGCTGTGCGACATGTGCCACCAGCTGACGTTTTCGCGGTGGTCGATGGTGACGATTTCGCCGAGCTCGCCGGAGTCGACGATGTCGTAGAGCGTGTTGAAGAACGGCGTGTAGCGCAGGACGTGGCAGACCTGCAGCGTGCGGCCGAGGCGTTCGCTCTCGTCGACGAGCAGCCGGCAGTCGGCGGCGCTGGTGGCCATCGGCTTTTCGAGCAGCACGTCGTAGCCGGCGCGCAGCAAGGCCAGCGTCGATTCGAGGTGTGTGCGGTCCTGCGTGCAGTTGACGGCGGCGCGCGCCAGGCGGGGCTGCGCGCACAGATCGCGCCAGTCGCTGAATCTGCGCTCGGGTTCGATCTCGTGCCGATTGGCGAAGAATTCACGCCGCGCAGGATCCGGGTCGGCAACGGCGGAGAACTGAATGGATTCGGGATGTTCGAGAGCGAGCGCGCCGTACACGTGCGCGCCGCGTCCGCCGGCGCCGATGAGCACAGCGTCGATGGGCTCGGGGTTGGCGAGAGTCATGCCCGGATTATGCGTCGGTGGGCGTGCTTCTGCAGACTGAGCGTGGACGACAGACGGCGGACGACGGACGGCAGACGGCCGACGGCAGACGGCGGTCCGCAGTCATCTGTCGTCCACTCTCACGAAGCACGTCTTGAGCAGCGACTGAAAATGATGCACGCCTTCTTCGCGTTCGACGGAGAAGCGCCCGGTGTTGTACGAGCGCGAGCGCAGCCCGCGCTGGACGAGCGTGCAGATTTCTTCGTCCTCGCGCTGCACGTCTTCGCTGTAGCGAATGTCGGCGGCGATCTGCGCCAGTGCGGCCGGCGACTCGACGTCGTCGTAGAAGTAATCGAAGATCACCTCGCAGTGGCCGGCGTCGATCGGGCGCACGTAGTTCAGCTGCATGCGCCCGCCGATGATGTTGAGCATGAGGTTGGGGAAGACGCAGTAGTAGAACGCTTCGTGTGCCGAGGCGCCGTACATGCTGTTGTCGGCGTCGCTGCGGAACGGGCTGTACTGCAGCGAGTACCACGCGTGGCGTTCGGTGACGTACTGTGTGTAATCGAGCACCTTG
>JBIIIA010000436.1:0-3086 GCA_044235195.1 Thermoflexales bacterium | reverse complement strand
CCGGCGAACACACCCTCTCTGCCGACATTCTCAATAACCCCGCCCTGCACGTCCCGCAGATCGGCGACGCCGTCGCCGTGCACTTCGCGCCGGAGGCGTGTCAGGTTCTGTAAATACTATGCACCCCACCTTCTTCATCATGATCGACGGCCTGCGGCCGGATGCGATCCCCCTCGCCGACTGCCCGAACCTCAACGCATTCATCGCCGCTGGTTCCAGCACGATGAACGCCACCAGCGTGATGCCGTCCATCACGCTGCCCTGCCACACGTCGATCTTCCACAGCGTGCCGCCCACCCGCCACGGCATCACGTCGAACGTGTGGACGCCGATGGCGCGCCCGCTGCCCGGCCTGATCGACATCGCCGCCGCCGCCGGCCGCACCACCGCCGTCTTCCACAACTGGGAGCCGCTGCGCAACATCAACATGCCCGAAGCGCTGACGCTCTCGTTCTACAAGAACACGTCGTATCAGCAGGACGGCGACAACATCGTCGCCGCCGAGGCCGCCCGCATGATCCCGGCGCACAAGCCCGACTTCGCCTTCATCTATCTGGGCACGGTCGACACCTGGGGCCACGCCTACGGCTGGATGAGCGACGAATACCTGAAGCAGATCGCGCACGTCGACGCGCAGCTGGGCGTCGTGCTGAACGCGCTGCCGGCCGACGCCGCCGTCATCATCCAAGCCGACCACGGCGGCCACGACCGCGGCCACGGCACCGACATGCCCGAGGACATGACCATCCCCTGGATGGTGCGCGCCCCCGGCGTCAAGGCCGGCTACACCATCCGCCGCCCGGTCAGCCTGCTCGACACCGCCCCCAACCTCGCTCACTTCCTCGATCTGCGCCCGCATGCGCAGTGGGAGGGCAGCGTGGTGGAGGAGATGTTCGAGTAAGAGTAGAGAGTGATAGTGATAGTGGATAGTGATGGTGAACAATCACTCTCCACTATCACTATCACTTTCCACTATCACTTTCTGCTGCTATCACTTTCTGCTACCAGCGCCCTCTCCACGCCCAGCCCGCGCCACTCGTCCGGGCCGGCGGCGTCGTCGTAGATCAGCGTGCACGGGCCGGTGAAATTCGCGTCGCGCATCATGCGCAGGCAGCGTGCGTAGTCGTCGGCGTCCGGCTCGTACGCGGCGCGAAAGGACGCCTTGGCGTGCACGCTTTCGGCCAGCGGCGCCAACTGCGCCAGGTCGTCGTATTTGCCGGGGCCGCGCCAGTTGCCGAAGTCGAGCTTGAAGCCGATGTCGCGGCCCGACTTGGCCAGCAGCGCGCGCACGGCATCGGGGGTGCCGGCCGTCGCGAAGAAGTTTTCGATCACCACGCGCACGCCGCGCGACGCGGCGCGATCGGCCAGGCGCGCCAACGCCGCCGCGGACTGCGCGATCGCCGCTGGCGTCGGCTCGGCCATGCCGGCGATCACGCGCGCGGTCTTCGCCCCGAGCGCGCCGGCCACGTCGATCCACCCGGCGATCCACGCCTCATCGCGCGCGGCGTGCTCCGCATGCGTCAGGTCGCCGGCGTCGATCAGCAGACAGTGCAGCGTCACGCCGGCGTCGGCCAGCGCCGCCCGCAGCGCCGCCAGATACGCCGCATTCGTGCTGCGCACGTGAAAGTGGCACAGCTCGAGCGTGTGAATGTCGAAGGCCGCCAGCTGCGCCGGCAGCGCCAGCAGCGCGCGCGCCGCGTCCGAATTCGGCTCGTCGATCGGCGCGTCCGCCGGCCCGTACATGGCGGGCCTCCCGAGGGTGCGATGCAGGCTCCAGCTGGAGACGGAGGGAGTGAACATGGCGGGAATTGTAGGCTGGCTATACTCTCGCCATCCCTCGCGAGATATCCCCCTGTATGACTACGCTGCCCATCTCCGATGCCCCATCACCCATCACATACTACGTCGATGAATCCGGTGATGGCGTTCTATTCGGCTCCAAAGGACGGCTGCGCATCGAGGATCCCGATGCGTCACGATTTTTCATACTGGGTATGGTCGAGATTACATATGAGAGCGATGTGACGGCTGCGCTCACATCGCTTCGCACGAATCTCACTGCAAACCCTTTGTACTCATCGATCGAGTCCCTGCATCCATCCAAGAATAAAACGGCAAGATTCTTTCATGCCAAAGATGATCATGCGGAAATTCGCGCAAAAGTTTTTGAACTTCTGATGTCTTTAGATTTTAAGTTCTATGCCGTAATTAAAGACATGCGCAGCGTGCTGACTTACGTCAATAGCCGCAACCAAATGAATGCCGACTATCGCTACGACCCGAACGAACTCTATGATTTCACGGCACGGATGCTGTTCAGCAAAAAACTTCATCGATCCAGTCACAGCCGAGTCATCTTCGCACGTCGAGGACAATCCGATCGTACGAAAGCGTTACACACACAGCTCAAGGAGATTCAGGAAAGTGATTGGCGGAGATATGACCGCAAGGCCGCACCGGAACTGGATGTAGTACCGGCATATCCATGGGATATGCCAGGATTACAGATCGCCGACTATTGCCTATGGGCACTGCAACGCTGTTACGAACGCGGAGAAGGAAGATTTCTGAATGCTATATGGCCCAAGGTCTCATTGATCCACGATGCCGATGATCCGAACGGCAGAAAATACGGAACGTATCTTACGAGAAAAGTTTCTCCACCGAATCCGGAAAAAATAAAAAGCCGGCGAATATAGGTTTCTCTGGTCGAAGAGACCCGAAACACACGGCATGGAGCCGATTTTTGTTCGCCGGACTTATAAATTGTAGCGGAAAAAGTCCGTGTCCAGGGCCCTCTCCCATACCCTCTTCGCCTACCGTTTCAGCAATTTGCCGCATGCCCCCCGTTCGCCGGCTGCGCGGAACGCACGCGCGCATACACTGCCTCGCACATCGTCGCATCAATATTCCCTAACCCCTAATCCCTATTCCCTATCCCCTTCTCCCCTGTTCCCCTTCCCCGGAGGCCACAATGTCGAAAGTTCGCTTCACCGCGCCCGACACCGATGCGTTCGTCGATTCGGTCGTGCGCCACGCCGATGAGTTCCGCGCCCAAAGCGGCATCGACCTGGAGATCCGCATCG
>JBIIIA010000435.1:0-3090 GCA_044235195.1 Thermoflexales bacterium | reverse complement strand
GCGCGGCGCGCTCGGCGACGTGCGCGAAGTGCGGCTGCTGCGCGCCGGCCACATGCCGTCGAAGGCGCACGAAAACTGGTTCGTCGATCTGGCGGCGTCCGGCGGCCCGCTGTTCGACCTGCTGATCCACGACTACGACTTCGCGCGCTGGGTGGCCGGCGACGTCGTCGACGTGCAGGCCCGATCGACGGGCGGCGCGAACGCGCACGCGTTCGTCACGCTGAAGCACGCCGGCGGCGCGGTCACGCACATCGAAGGCGGCTGGCACCTCGGGCCGGGCGAATTTCGCACCGCGCTGGAGATCGTCGGCACGCGCGGCGCGCTGCGCGCCTCGAACGACCACAGCGTCGCCGCGGATGATGCGCCCGACGTGCCGCGCGTGCGCGTCGCCGGCGCCGATCCGTATGCGCTGCAGGCGCAGGAGTTCTACGCTGCGCTCGCCCACGGCGCGCCGGTGCGCGTGACGCCGCGCGACGGCGTCGAGGCGGTGCGCATCGCAGCGGCGGCGGCTGACGCAAACTAATTTTCAGACCTGCGGATCCGGGCTCTCGGCCGGGGCCAGCGACTCCAGCTCCGCCCACAGCGCGTCGGGGATCGACACCGCGGCCAGCGCCAGCGTCTGCTGGATGCGCTCCGGCTTGCTGATGCCGATGATCGTCGACGCGATGCGCCGATCGCGCAGCGAGAACTGCAGCGCCGCCGCCCCCAGCGGCACGCCGTAGCGCGCGCACGCTTCCTCCATGCGCCGCGCCCGCTCGACGATCGCCGCGTCGGCGTCGCGGTACGCGTAGCGCGGATACGCGCTCGGGCCCTTCGCCAGCATGCCGCTGCCGTACGGCGCCGCATTCAGCACCGCTACGCCCATGCGCTGCGCCGCCTCCAGCAGCGGCTCGGCGTTGCGGTTCAGCAACGTGTAGCGGTTGTGCGTGATCACCACGCTGAACGCGCCGGTCTCCACGTAGCGGGTCTCCATGTCGGTCGGCCCGCCGGCTACGCCGAGATGCTCGATCAGCCCCTCGCGCTGGCACTGCTGCAGCACTTCGAGCGGCCCGCCCTTCGACATGACGTTCTCGAACGTGGTGTGCTCGGGATCGTGCAGGTGCATGAGCTGAATCTTGTCCAGCCCGAGCAGCTTCAGGCTGCGCTCGACGGAGCGGCGCATCTGCGCACCGCTGAAGTCGCCGGTCTGCATGCTGCGATCGGCCTTGCTGGCGAGCACCACGCCGGCCGGCAGCCCACCGCGCGCGCGCAGCGCCAGCCCGATGCGGCGCTCGCTCTCGCCGTCGCCGTAGGAATACGCCGTGTCGAGAAAATTCACCGAGCTGTCGAGCACGGCGTTCACGGTGGCGACGGCCTGCTCTTCGGAAACGTCGTAGCCGAACGTCTCGGGCATGTTGCCGAGCGGAGCACAGCCGATGCACACCGGCGTCACCTGCAAGCCGGTGCGGCCGAGCGGCCGTCGAGCGAGTGCGCCGGATGCGTCGAATACGGAAGAAGTGGAGTCGGACATGATGCGAACACTATACGGCAGCCGAACGCTATGACAAACCGCTGCGCGCGCTAGCCTTCCGGCGCGGGAGGCTTTGGGGGCGCTTCAGCGACGATGTAAAGCGGACGCTGCTTCACTTCGTCGTAGATGCGCCCCAAATATTCGCCGAGCACGCCGAGAAAAATCAGCTGCACGCCGCCGAGGAAAAGCACGGCGATCAGCGTCGACGCCTGCCCGAGGAAGAAGCTCTCGTCGAGCATGCGCAGCACGATCACCACGGGAATACTGACGATCGCCGCAGCCGACACGATGAACCCGAGCGTCGTCGCCAGCTGCAGCGGCACGTACGAAAAGCTGGTGATCGCGTCGCTGGCGAATTTCACCATCTTCTTCAGCGGATACTGCGTCACGCCGGCGTAGCGCTCGGCGCGATCGTAGCGAATGCCGGTCTGCTTGTAGCCCACCCACACCGACAGCCCGCGCATGAAGCGATGGTGTTCGCGCATCCTGCGCAGCGCCAGCACCACGGCGCGATCGATCAGTCGAAAATCTCCGGTGTCGCGCGGAATATTGATCGACGCCAGCCGCTGAATCAGCGTGTAGAACGCCGCCGCCGTCGCCAGCTTGAAGCGCGTCTCGCCGGCGCGCGTGGCGCGCTGGGCATACACCACTTGAAAGCCCGCGCGCCATTTCGCCACGAGATCGTGAATGACCTCCGGCGGATCCTGCAGGTCCGAGTCGATGATCACCACCGCGTCGCCCTCGGCGTAGTCGATGCCGGCGGAGATGGCGATCTGATGGCCGAAGTTGCGCGAGAACTTGATCAGCTTCACACGCGGATCGCGCGCCCGAATTTCATCGCCGATCTCGGGCGAGCGATCCCGGCTGCCGTCGAAGACGAGCAGCAGTTCACACGATCCATCCAGCGCATCCATGACCGCAGCGACGCGGCGATGAAATTCGGCGAGCGTGCCCTCTTCGTTGAAGACGGGCGCGATGATGGAATAGCGTGGTCGCGGCGGCAACTGCTGCGTCATGATGGAATATTCTACGGGGACGCCGGATGTCAGACGTCGCTCATCGCATTGAGCAGCCCGGCCGGCCGCTCGCCGCGCAGCGCCTGCAGCGCCTGCAGCACCGCGGTTTCGTACAGCCGATGATGGCCGGCCCACGTGTGGCTGGCGATGTGGTCGGTGAGCACGACGTTGTCGAGCGTCAGCAGCGGATGCGCCGGATCGATCGGCTCGCGCTCGAAGACGTCCAGCCCGGCGCCGCCGAGGCGGCCACTGCGCAGCGCATCGACGAGCGCCGCCTCATCGATCAGCGCGCCGCGCGCAGTGTTGATCAGCAGCGCGCCGGGCTTCATCTGCGCCAGGCGCGCCGCATCGATCATGTGGCGCGTCTGCGACGTGGACGGCGCATGCAGCGACACCACGTCGGATTCCGCCAGCAGCGCATCCAGGCTGCCGACGCACTCCACGCCGAGTTCGGCGGCGCGCGCATCGTCGAGGAACGGGTCGAAGGCGATCACGCGCATGCCGATCGCGCGTGCGACGACGGCCACGCGCCCGCCGATGCGCCCGGCGCCGACGAGGCCGAGC
>JBIIIA010000434.1:0-3094 GCA_044235195.1 Thermoflexales bacterium | reverse complement strand
GCCACCAAGCTCGTGCTGCAGAACCTGCGCGTGCTGCGCGTGGATCGCGCGCCGCGGCCGCGCGAAGCTTCTTCGACCGGCTCGTTCGGCGCACAGAATGCGCCGGCCGCCGAGGATGCGCCGCCCGGTGACGTGCTGCGCATCTACGTGGAAGTGGATCGCGAGCAGCTCGAAATTCTCACGTTCGTGCGCCACAACGGCGAGCATGATTTCGCCGTGCGCGCGCCGCAAAATCGACGCACGGCGCCGAGCACCGGCATCGCATGGGAGGACTTCGCGCGCTGGTTTTTCGCGCAGCGCGGCAACCGCGACGCGCTCGCCGTGCAGCCATTCGTTTCGGCCGGCCCGTACACCGAGACGACGCCGGCCATCACACCCTCTGCGCCGTAATCCCGGAGACTCATGTCCAACACCGACGATACGCTTCCACTCCCGAACTCGAGAGCGATGAACTCCGCGCCGGATTCCGTCGATTCTTCGCATTCGTCCTCGATGCCCGTCCCACCGCCGATGACTTCGCTGGCGCGCCCGGACCCCGGCCGCATGCTGCGCCTGGCGGTCGGCTACCGCAACTCCGCCGACGTCGAGGCGCTGCGCGCGTGGCTGGAGCCGACGGACATTCGGCTGGTGAGCTACGACCAGAGTGCGCAGCGCCTGTACGACAACGCCATTCGCCTGGACGCCGACTGCGTGCTGCTTTCGCCGGACTGCGACGGCTATCGCCACGAGATCGTTTCCGATCTGCTGTTCGCGCGCGCCAAACCTGTCCCGGTCGTCGGCTGGATCGACCCGCGCACCGACGACGGGCAGGGCATGATGGCGCACGGCGCGAAGGGCTATATCGCGCTGCCGATGGATGCGCAGCAGTCGTCTCGCCTGTATCAGATGGTGCACGAAATCGTGCAGGCGGCGCGGCGCGAACGGGAAGAGGGACGGGTGTCGCTCGGCTATGGCCAGATGAACGCCGCAGCGCGCGGCAACGCGTTCAGCTCGCGCGTGATCACGGTGTACGTTCCGAAGGGCGGCGGGTCGCATCGCTCCACCACGGCGCTCAACCTGGCGACGACGCTGTCGCACGTCACGCTCGGCAATCAGCGCACGATGCTGCTCGACTTCGATCAGACCAAAGGCGATCTGCACACGATGCTCGGCTTCTGCCTGCATCTCGAGCCGGCCATCGCGATCCGGCACGACATGTTCGTCATCGAGCGCGGGCTCAAAGACCTGATCGCCGCCGTCGCCGCGCGGCCGGGCGCCGACGTGGCGCGGCTGGTGAACCTGCCGCTCATTCGCAACTACATGATCGAATCGCCGGCGCTGCCGGAGTCGCAGCTCGATCTGCTCCCCGGCATTCTGCGGCCGGCCGACGCCGGATCAGAGGTGTTTCGCAACGAGCGCCTCGTCCTCGACGTCGCCCGCGAGATCATCCGCCAGGCGTCGCGCGCCTACATGTTCACCATCATCGACATCGGCCAGGACTTCAACGCGCCGCTGCACGAGGCGGCGCTCACCGAAGCCGACGACATCCTCATCGTTGTTCCCCCGACGATGACAGCGGTCATGGACACACGCTTCGCCTTACAGAGCATGCGACAGTACTTCGGCGACCTGACCAAGTGCAAGCTGCTGATCACCGGCTACGAGCCGAATCTCGGGCTGACCGAAGCGCAGATCGTCGAGCTGCTCGAGCTGCCGCTGGCCGGCACGCTGCCATTCGATCATGTCGTCGCGCACCAGGCCATCAACTCGCACACACCGTACGTGCTCACCGACGACGGACCGCTCGGCACGGCGATGCGCCGCCTCGGCGGCATGTACCTGCCGGAGCTGACGGCCCCGCCCAAAGGCCGCAGCGCGTCGAAAGGGCCGCGCTTCAATCTCAAAAGTCTTTTCGTTCGCAATGCCTGAGCCTGAGGATGAACCATGGCCAAAACCGACGCGCTTCCCCGACCATCCGATTCCGGCGCCCGCGACGACGCGACCATCACCGCGTGGCAGCGCCGCGCGCAGGAGCGTGAGCATCGCCCCGGCATCGCGCTCGCCGATGCCTCGGCGCGCTACCAGGCGCTCGATGGCCAGAATCCGTACGATGCCGTCCTGGCGAAGGTGAAAGAAGAGCTGCAGCTCACGCGCATCCTGCCGCCGGACGCCTACGCCAATCCGCAGCCGGATCATTTCCGCATCGTGCTCGACGTCGCGCTGCGCGCCGTGCACGCGCACAACGGCGGTGCCGCGTCCCGCGGCCACCCGGTGCTGTCCGACTCCGTCGACGACGGCGAGGTCGACGCTGATGACGCGCTGCGCGCCGGCGCAGAGCGCGTCGCGCGCCGCATGGTGGACGACGTGCTCGGCTGGGGCATGCTGCAGTCGTTCATGTCGGACGCCGACGTCGAGGAAATCTTCATCAACGGAGCCGGTTCGGTGTTCGTGCAGCGCGCCGGCAGGAAGCCGGAGCCGGTCGGCGCGGCATTTCGCAGCGCCCAGGCGCTGGTGACGTTCATCAACAACAAGCTCGACGTCGGCGCCGCCGCCCGCACGGTCACGCTCAAGACGCCGTACCGCGACTACCGCCTGCGCGACGGAAGCCGCATTCACGTCATCATGGACCCGCTGGTGTCGAACCTCGGCGCCGGCGGCATGGCCGTGACGATCCGCCGCTTTCGCAGCATCGCGCGCGACCTGGATGACCTGGTGCGGCTGCGCATGCTGCCAGCGCCGGCGGCGAATCTGCTGCGCGCCTGCGTCGCGGCCAAGATGAACATCTGCGTCTCCGGCGGCACCGGCACCGGTAAGACGACTTTTCTCACCGCGCTCACCAGCGCCATCGACCGCGACGATCGCACCATCACCGTCGAGGACACCGCCGAACTGGCGCTCGGGCACCTGCCGAACTGGGTGCAGCTCGTCACGCGCGAGAAAGGCGAGGGCGTCGAGCCGATCACCATGGAGCAGCTGGTGCGCCACTGCCTGCGCATGCGGCCGCGCCGCATCCTGCTCGGCGAGGCGCGCGGCCCGGAGATGGTCGCCATTCTGGAAGCCATGAATACCGGCCACGACGGCTGCATGTTCACCGTGCACGCCGACGACGCGCACA
>JBIIIA010000087.1:0-10221 GCA_044235195.1 Thermoflexales bacterium | reverse complement strand
CGCGGTCGACACGCTCCTGCGCGGGCGCACCGCGCTGATCATCGCCCATCACCTCGACACCGTGCAGCGCGCCGACGACATCCTGATCCTGCAGGACGGCCGCATCCTCGAATACGGACCGCGGCGCGCGCTCGCCGCACAGCCCGATTCACGCTTCGCGCAGCTGCTGCGCACCGGCATGCAGGAGGTGCTCGTATGAACGCGCCCGCCCCCGCACGACCCGGCACGCTGCGTTCCCTGTGGCGTGTGGTGACGCTGCACCCGCGCCTGTTCACGCTCGATGCGCTCATGCAGATTCCGCGCCAGCTCGCGTTTCTGCTGCCCGGCCTGGTCATTCGCGAGGCGTTCAACGCGCTCACGCGCGACGCGCGCATCACGCCCGAGCTGATCTGGCTGCTGGCGCTGCTGGTCGGCACCGGCGTGGTGCGTGTAGCGTTCATCTACGTATCGGCGCTGATCGATCAGGCGCTGCAGAACGTTTCGTCGGCGCTGCTGCGCTCCAACCTGCTGCGGCGCATTCTGCAATTGCCCGGCGCGCGCGCGCTGCCGAGCTCGCCCGGCGAGACCATCACGCGCCTCGGCGGCGACGTGAGCGACATCACCGCGTTCATCGCCGAGGCGCTGCAGCTGTTCGGCATGGCGGCGTACACCATCGCCGCGTTCGTCATCATGGCCGGCATCGACCCGCTGGTGACGTTCGTGGTGGCGCTGCCGCTCGCGGCGGTGACGGTGATCACCAGCTTCGGCACGCTGCGCATCCAGGAATATCGCCGCGAAGCGCGGCGCGCCGCCGGGCGGCTGTATGCGTTCATCGCCGAGACGTTCAGCGCGGTGCAGGCCGTGCAGGTGGCCGGCGCCGAAAACTCCGTGCTGCGGCGCTTCGAAAAACTCGGCGACGTGCGGCGGCGCGCCGTGCTCAAGGAGCGCTTCTTCGGCGAGCTCGTGCTGAATTCATTGAGCGACAGCGTTACGAACCTGAACGCCGGCTTGATTCTGATCCTGATCGCGCGCTCGTTTCAGAGCGGCCAGTTCACGCTCGGCGACTTCGCGCTCTTCATTTCATTTCTTGCCCGCGTGACCGACTTCACGTTTAATCTCGGCCGCACCTTCGCGCGATTTCGACAGACCGACGTCTCGTTCGATCGACTGTTTCGGCTGATGCAGCCCGAAGCGGCGCCGGCCGCAGCGGCCGACGATCTCATCGCGCATCGGCCGGTGCACCTGCGCGGGCCGGTGCCGGATGCGCCGGCCCCGACCCGCGTCGCCGGCGACGCGCTGCGCGCGCTCGACGTGCGCGGCTTGAGCTACACCTATCCGGGAACGTCGCGCGGCGTGCACGACATCGATCTGCATCTCGAGCGCGGACAATTCGTGGTGATCACCGGCCGCATCGGCGCCGGCAAGACCACGCTGGTGCGCGCACTGCTCGGGCTGCTGCCGCGCGACGCCGGCGAGATCCGATGGAACGGCGCACTCGTGCCCGAGCCCGCCACGTTCTTCGTGCCGCCGCGCGCGTCGTACACCGGCCAGGTGCCGCGCCTGTTCAGCGATTCGCTGCGCGACAACATCCTGCTCGGCGCGCCGGCCGACCCGCGCAGCATCTCCGACGCCGTCTACACCGCGGTGATGGAGCGCGACCTCGAAGGGCTCGAGCAGCGCTTCGACACGTTCGTCGGCCCGCGCGGCGTCAAGCTCAGCGGCGGCCAGATTCAGCGCACGGCGGCGGCGCGCATGTTCGTGCGCCGCGCCGATCTGCTGGTGTTCGACAGCCTGTCGAGCGCACTCGACGTCGAGACCGAGGCGATTCTCTGGGAGCGCATCTTCGCCCGCGCCGCCGACGCCACGTGCCTGGTGGTGTCGCACCGCAAGGCGGCGCTGCGCCGCGCCGATCACATCCTCGTCCTCAAGGACGGCCGCATCGAGGCGCAGGGCGTGCTCGCCGATCTGCTGCGCACGTCGGAGGAGATGCGGAGATTGTGGGATGCGGGGGCAGCGGAGTGATAGTAGAGAGTGATAGTAGAGAGTGATAGTGGATAGTTATAGTGATAGCGGAGTTTGTCGACTATCAACTATCACTATCAACTATCACTATCAACTATCCACTATTCACTCCGCTCCGCTCCCACCGCCCGCTGTGTGCCGAGCGTGCGATGGCCAGCGCCGCGCGCAGTTCGCCGAGGGAATATTCGGGCGTGGCGTCGGGGGCTTTGCCGTCGAGGACGGCGCGCTCGAAATCGAGCAGCTCGAAGCCGAAGGCCTGACTGCGGCCGGGGTTTTTGTGCATGAGCGTTTCGCCCTGCGGGTTGCGTTCGTCGTAGAGCAGCACACGGCCGGTCGGGCCGCGCTCGACGATGACTTCGGCGCGCGTGCCGGTGATGCGAAACTCCTCGCCGGGGCCGAGGTATGCGCCGCCGAACAGTGCGTCGAACGAAGCGACCGCGCCGGATTCGAAGCGCAGCAGCGCGCGCGCCAGCGACTCGCCTTCCATCTCTTCGAATGGGCGGCCGGTGACGGCGACGACCTCGACGATCTCGCCCATCCACATGCGCAGCGGGCGAATCCAGTGCGCGCCGCCGTCGATGACGATGCCGCCGCCCATGCGATTCAGAAAAAAGCGCCACGGCTTCGGCCCGCCGCGTGCGCCGGCCGGGCTGCCGAAGAACGAGCGCGCCGTGATGACGTCGCCCAGCGTCCCGTCGCGGATCAGGCTGCGGATCAGCCGCGCATCGGGCCAGTATTCGGCCTGTTCGGCGATCATGAACACGCGGCCCGAAGCGCGCGCGGCGGTGAGGATGCGTTCTGCCGATTCCAGCGTGGTCGACATCGGCTTTTCGAGCAGCACGTGCTTGCCGGCGGCGAACGCCTGCATCGTCGCCGATTCATGCAGATCGTGCGGCAGCATGATGTCGACGGCGTCGAAGGCGGCGTGCGCGAGCGCATCGTCGAACGAGGCGAAGGCCGGCGCACCGGTGGCCTGCGCCATGGCGGCGGCGCGTTCGTGATCAGCGTCGATGACGGCGGCGACGCGCGTGCGGCCGGCCGCCTCACCGATGCCGCGCAGATGATCCTGCGCGATGTTGCCGCAGCCGTAGAGAGCGAGCTTCAGCATGGGTTACGAACTCGCTTCGGCGTAGACCTGCGCTCGCAGCGACTGCAGATACGCCAGCGTCTTCGCCGTCTCGCGGCCGAAGTTCAGCTCTCCGCCATCGGTGGCGACCCATGCGCACGCACACGACACCGCGCCGGTGTAGCCGACGTCGCGCAGGATGCGGAACAGGCGCGAGTAGACATCGTGGCGCTCGCCGGTGCCCGGCTGCCCGCCGCCCTCGGCGATGTGCACGTGCGCGCACATTTCTGGCCGCACGGCGATGTCTTCGAGCGGCTGATCGAGCTTCAGAAAATAATTCAGATCCGCCATCACCTTCACCGACGGGCGCCCGACGCGATCGGCGAACTCGATGCCCTGCAGATAGCGCGGGAAGAGCGTGGTCGGATCGGAGAACGGCTCGAGGGCGATCGTCATGCCGCGCGGCTCGGCGTGATCGGCCAGCAGGTGCGAGAAGCGCAGCGCCTGTTCCGTGGCTGCTTCGCGCGAGAAGCCGTCGGGCACGGAGAAGAAGCCGCCGAAGACGCCGACCGTGCGCACGCCGAGTTCGTGCAGGCGGCGGAAGGCGCGCGCCGTCCAGAATTCGAGCTGCTCCTGATCGACGTCGGGGCCGACCGCCTTGAGTCCCCAGAACTGCAGGAAGTGGCTGGAGATGCGCAGCGGCGGCAGGTGCCAGGATTCGATCTCCGCTTTTTTGGCGCGCCATAGCGCATCGCTGTCGAAGGGATTCAGCTGCAGCGCCACGGGAATTTCGGCGAGGTCCCAGCCCGGGCAGAGCTGCGCGGGTGGGCGGAGCTGCGGCTTGTCGCCGCAGAGGATGGCGAGGGAGAAAGGTGTGGACATGCCTCGGGAGTGTAGCGTCATATTGCGCCGGATGCATTTCTCTGCACTATTATTCCCGCCTATGAATACGGTTGCGCTGGTCACGTCGCGGGAGCTGCCGCATCTCTCGGCGGACGACCGGCTGCTGCTCGAGCCGCTCGCTGCGCTCGGCGTGCACGCCGTCCCGGCGGTGTGGGACGATCCCGAAGTGCAGTGGCAGGACTTCGATGCCGTCATCGTGCGCAGCATCTGGGATTACCACAAGCGCATTTTGGAATTCGACGAATGGCTGGCGCGTCTGACGCAGGTCGGCGCGCGCGTGTGTAATCCGACGGCCATGCTGCGCTGGAACAGCGACAAACGCTATCTGCTCGACTTGCGGCAGCGCGGCGTGCCGCTGGTGCCGACGGCCATACTGAGCCGCGACCGCGTCGTCGATCTGGGCTATGTGCTGCAGAGCAACGGATGGGGGCGCGCCGTGGTCAAGCCGACGGTGTCGGCGTCGGCGTATCGCACGTGGCTGACCGAGCCGGCGACGGCGCAGCGCGATCAGAAAGAGCTCGTGGCGATGATGATGCACAGCGACGTGATCGTGCAGCCGTTTCTTTCGGAGATCGTGAAGGACGGCGAGTACTCGTTCGTATTTTTCGAGGGCGAGTACAGCCACTGCGTGCACAAACAGCCGCGCCGCGGCGACTACCGCACGCAGCCCGAGCACGGCGGTCGATGGCGGTCCTATGCGGCGCCGAAGCTGCACGTGGCGCAGGCGCGCGCGATGCTGTCGACGCTGCCGCTGTCGCCGATGTACGCGCGGGTCGACTGCATCGTGAGCGGCGACCGGCTGCTGCTGATGGAGCTGGAGCTGATCGAGCCCGACCTCGGACTGACGTACGACGACGGCGCTGCGCTGCGCTTCGCGAATGTCATTGCGCGCATGCTGCGGCCGGCGCTGGCCGACGGCGAAACCTTCAGGCTCGATGCACCTGCATGATTGTCGGTTCCGCTTGACGAAGCTGTAATTGTGACTAACATACAGTTCTCTTACATGAAACGTCCGAATAAATCCCAGCTTTTGAAAAGCTATAAAGTGTCGCGCGCTGTGCTGAGTGATTTTCTTGCTTCGTTGTCCGAGGCACAGGCAGTAAAGCCGGTGGATGAAGCGGGATGGACGGTCAAGGATCATTTGGCGCATCTGGCTGCATGGCAGAACGGCATCATCGCGCTGTTGCAGCGCAAGCCTCGCTACAAGGCGATGGGGTTGCCGGCGGCGGCGGCGGAAGAGCGCAATGTCGATCACATCAACGAACAAATTCGCGCCGCGCAGGGCAGCCTGACGCTGGAGCAGGTCATCAAGCTGCTCGATGTCGCCGACGCCAATTTTCTCTCGGTGCTCGCCAAGCTGACGACGGCCGATTTGATCAAGCCGTATGCGTATTACGCAAAGATACGCAAGCCGAGTGAGCAGGAGAGCGAGCCGATCTACGGCTGGGTGGAGGGCAACAGCTGGCACCACATCGAAGAGCATTTGCCCTGGATGCGGCAGATCATCGTCGACGATCGTGCGGCGAAGCTCGCCGAGTATGGAGATGGCTTTGCGAAGCTCGAGGCGGCGCTGGCCGAGACGCCGCGCGAGATGTGGCAGTTCCGTCCGGCGCCCGCTGAATGGAGCGTGCACGAGATCATCGTGCATCTCGCCGACAGCGAGCTGAACGCATATGCGCGCGTGCGCAAGGCGCTCGTCGAACCGGGTTCGACCATCTTCGGATACGACCAGGATGCGTGGGCGAAGACGCTCGACTACCACCGCCGCGATGTCGGCGACGCGTTGCAGCTGCTGCGCCTGGTGCGCAAGATGACGCACGAGCTGCTGGCCGGCCAACCCGCCGACGTGTGGTCGCGCAGCTTCTTTCACCCGGAGATGAAGCGCCAGATCAAGCTCGACGAATGGGTCATCATGTACGCCGGCCACATCCCGGCGCACATCACCCAAATCCGCGCCAACGTGGCGGCGTGGCGGGCGGCGTAGTAGGGGCGACCGGGCCGGTCGCCCCCGGGCCGGTCGCCCCCGACCCGGTCGCGCGCCGGTCGCCCCCGACCCGGTCGCGCGTCGGTCGCCGTTACAGCGTGGTGGCGGCGCGGGCGGCGCCGATGAGGCCGGCCTTGGCGTTGACGATGACGCGCAGCGGGACGCGCTCCATCAGGCTGCGCAGGCGGCCCTTGCTCAGGAAGCTCTGTAGAAAAGAGCCGCGCTGCAGCGCCGGCAGGATGCGCGGGGGGATGCCGCCGCCGAGATACAGTCCGCCGGTTGCCATGACCGTGAGCGCCAGATTGCCGGCCTGCGCTGCCAGCACCGAGCAGAACATGTCGAGCGTGGCTTTGCAGCGCGGCGAGGGCGCGGCCGACATGGCGTTCGTCATGATCACCGGCGTCGGATCCTTCGCTGCGGCGAGCTGCTCCTCGATTTCGTGCAGCTCGGCGTAGCCCGACCACTTCATGAAGTTGTAGATGTTCGGGATGCCGAGGCCGGAGCAGACGCGCTCGTAGCTGACGTGGCCGTCGAACACGGGCAGCAGAAAACGCAGCATCTCGATTTCCAGGTCGGTGTTCGGCGCGAAGTCGCAGTGGCCGCCCTCGGACGGATGCGCGCGGTAGCCGCCATTTTCGTGCACGAGAAAAGCCTCGCCCAGGCCGGTGCCCGGCGCGACGACGCCGATGGCGCCGCGCGAATCGGCCTGTACGTCGTTCAGCGCGACGACGTCGTCGGCGTTCAGCACGGGGATGGCGTTGGCGATCGATTCGAGGTCGTTTAGCAGCCGCACCGCACGCGCGCCGGCGGCGGCGGCCAGATCGGCTTCGTTCATCTGCCACGGCAGGTTCGTGATGCGCGCGGCGCCGCGAATGACCGGGCCGGCTACGCCGAATGCCGCCGCCTCGATGGCCGCGCCCGTCTCGGCGAGAAACGCGCGCACGCACGCTTCGAGGCTGTCGTATTCACTGCTGGGGAAGCTGCGCTCCGCCAGCGGATGATGCAAATCCTGCGCGCTCGCATACAACGCGAGCAGCGTCTTCGTCCCCCCGATGTCACCTGCCAGATATGCCATGGGATCAGATTTTAGACGGACTATCTTCTACGACCCACCGCCACGGTTTCGCACGCGCCTCCTGCGGCAGCTTCGCGCCGAGGCCGATGCGCGGCGTTGTGCACACGTGTGCATCGGGGATGGGGGCGCCGGCTTCGATGCGCAGCGCGGCGTCGGCGGCGAGCAGGTCGAGGCCGTTCTGCGCGCGCGCGATGTCGAAGGCGCGGCAGAGCTTGGCCGGGCCGTTGCACAGGTCGCGGTCGCGCACACCGGGCCGGCAGCGGCGCATTTCGTCGATCCCTTCCAGCGGCTCGACCGCGCGCAGCAGCACCGCCGCGCCGACGCCGTCGCGGTCGCAGACGACGTTCATGCAGAAGTGCATGCCGTACGTGAAATACACGTAGGCGTGTCCGCCGGCGAGGTACATCGGCGCGTTGCGCGCCGTGCGGCCGCGGTAGCAGTGCGAGGCCGGATCGTCCTCGCTGTACGCTTCGGTCTCGACGATGCGGCCGGCCACGCGCACGCCTGCGGCAGTGCGATGCACCAGCACCGCGCCGAGCAGTTCACGCGCGACGACGGGGGCGGGGCGGTGGAAGAAGGGGGAGTAGAGAGTCAGAGTCAGAGTCAGAGTAGATAGTAGATAGCAGATAGTTGAAGTAGATCTGCCAGCCGATTTCCCCGATCTACTCCGACTATCTACTATCTACTCTTACTATTTACTTCCCCTACAGATTCCCAATGATCGCGCTGGCGAATTCCGAGCACTTGACTTCCTTCGCGCCGTCCATGAGGCGGGCGAAGTCGTAGGTGACGGTCTTCTGCGCGATGGTCTTGTCGAGGGCCGACAGGATGGCGTCGGCGGCTTCGACCCAGCCCATGTAGCGCAGCATCATTTCGCCGGACAGGATCACCGAGCCCGGGTTGACCTTGTCGAGGTTGGCGTACTTCGGCGCGGTGCCGTGCGTGGCCTCGAAGATGGCGTGGCCGGTCATGTAGTTGATGTTGGCGCCCGGCGCGATGCCGATGCCGCCGACCTGCGCCGCCAGCGCGTCGCTGAGGTAGTCGCCGTTGAGGTTCAGCGTGGCGATGACGTCGAACTCCTCCGGCCGCGTCAGCACCTGCTGCAGGGTGATGTCGGCGATCGAGTCCTTGATCATCAGCTTCTTCTTCCACTGGCCGGCGCCGTGCGTGGGCATGAGCTTGAGCGCGGTCTCGATCTCGGCGCGAATCTCGGCCTGCTGCGCCGCCGTCATCATGTCGTAGCCCGGGTCGATCGACTTGGCGTTGTCCTCGATGCTGATCGACGGGTTCTTGTCCACGTTGTCGATGATCCAGCTCTCGCGCTGCGTGACCACCTGGGAGCGGAATTCACGCTGCGCCAGGCCGTAGCCCCAGTCGCGGAAGGCGCCCTCGGTGAACTTCATGATGTTCCCCTTGTGCACCAGCGTCACGCTCTTCTGATGGAAGCGCAGTGCGTAGTCGATCGCCGCGCGGATCAGCCGCTCCGAGCCGGGCTGCGAGATCGGCTTGATGCCGACGCCGACCGTGCCGATCGCATCGGCGCCGAAGCGCACCTTCTTGAACTCCTTGGGCATTTCGGCCTTCAGGAAATTCAGCAGCTTGAGCGCCTGGTCGCTGCCGGCTTCGAAGTCGATGCCGGCGTAAATGTCTTCCGTGTTCTCGCGGAAGATCACCATGTCGACCTTCTCCGGGCGCTTGACGGGCGAGGGCACGCCGGTGAAGTACTTGACCGGGCGCACGCAGGCGTACAGGTCCAGCAGCTGGCGCAGCGCCACGTTCAGCGAGCGAATGCCCTTGCCGACCGGCGTGGTCAGCGGGCCCTTGATGCCGACGAGGTACTCCTGGAAGACGTCGATGGTCTCCTGCGGCAGCCAGTCGTTGTACTTGCGGAACGACTCTTCGCCGGCCTGCACCTTCATCCAGTGAATCTTGCGCTTGCCGCCGTAGGCTTTTTCAACCGCAGCATCGAACACGCGCACGCTGGCCGCCCAAATATCGGGGCCGGTGCCATCGCCTTCGATGAACGGCAGGATCGGATTGTCGGGAACGTCGAGTGTGCCGGCGGCGCCCATGCTGATCTTGGCGCCACCGGTGGGGATGGTGGTGGTTTTGTAAGACATTTCGAATGTGATGAGCGGCAACAGTGGATAGTGATAGTAGAGAGTGATAGTAGATAGTGACACTTCTGGCAGCCCAATATCACTATTTACTATCACTCTCTACTATTCACTCCCCACTATCGCTGCTACGTGCGATATCGGCCGTTGATCGTAACGTATTCGTGCGACATGTCGCACGTCCACACGGTGGCGTGCGCATCGCCGAGGCCGAGGTCGAGGTGAATCTCGACGTCCTTCGGCTGCATGGCGCGCGTGGCGTCGGCGTCGTTGTACTGCGTGGGGGTGCCGTAGGCGAAGACGTGCACGCCGCCGAACCACAGCGACATCTTCGACGGCTCGACGTCCTCGCCGGAGTAGCCGGCGGCGCAGACGATGCGGCCCCAGTTGGCGTCTTCGCCGTAGAACGCCGTCTTCACCAGCGGCGACGTGGCGATGGTGCGGCCGACGACCTCGGCCTGCTTCTCGCTCGCCGCGCCCGTCACGCGGATGGTGATGAACTTGGTCGCGCCCTCGCCGTCGCGCGCGACCTGCTTGGCCAGGTCGACGCACACGTCGGTGAGGGCGGCTTCGAACTCTTCGCGCGTGGGCTTGACGCCCGACGCGCCGTTGGCGATGACCAGCAGCGTGTCGTTCGTGCTGGTGTCGCCGTCGACGCTGATGCGGTTGAACGAGCGGCGCGCGGCGTTCTGCAGGCACAGGCGCAGGCGGTACGGCGACACCACGGCGTCGGTCATCACCACGCTGAGCATGGTGGCCATGTTCGGGTGAATCATGCCGCTGCCCTTGGCCGTGCCGGACAGGCTCCAGCCGGCGCGCTCGACGCGTGCGGTCTTGGGCACCACGTCGGTCGTCATGATGGCGGCGGCCGCGGCGTCGAGCCCGTCCTCGGACAGCGCCTGCGCCGCGCCGTAGATGCCGGCGCGCAGCTTTTCCATCGGCAGCTGCACGCCGATGACGCCGGTGCTCATGGTGAACACCTGCGCCGCATCCGTCAGATGCAGCTCGGTGGCGGTGGTCTGCGCGCTGTCGTGCGCGTTGCGCAGGCCGTCGTCGCCGGTGCAGGCGTTGGCGC
>JBIIIA010000433.1:0-3108 GCA_044235195.1 Thermoflexales bacterium | reverse complement strand
GTCTCCGTCGAACAGCCTATCGACATCGCGGACAGCACTTTCTACGGCAACGTCGTCGACGGCGACGGCGGCGCGCTGGCGCTCTACGCCCCGTCCTTCCTCACGAACACCACCATCTACAGCAACAGCGCGACGGGCGTGGGCGGCGGCATCACCTTCACCAGCACCGACGGCGCGCTCAGCTTCATGAACACCATCATCGCCGGCAACAGCGGTAGCCAGTGCGCCAGCGACGGCGCGACGGTCACCGGCACGAACAACCTCGTCACCGACGCGTCGTGCAGCTTCGCCGCATCCGCGTCCGCCGGCCTCGGCAACTTCGGCGACTACGGCGGTTTCGCACGCACCATCCCGCTGCTGCCCAGCTCGCCCGCCCGTGACGCCGGCGACGACGCCGCCTGCTCCGCCGCCGACCAGCGCGGCGTGGCGCGCGTCGGAACCTGCGACATCGGCGCGTTCGAATCGCGCGGCTTCGGGCTGAGCCTCGTCTCCGGCGCGCCGCAGACGACCACCGTCGGCACGGCCTTCGCCGCCCCGCTCGTCGTCGCCTATACCAGCAGCTACAGCGAACCGGTCGGCCCGGGCGGCCCGATCACGCTCACCGCCCCGAACAGCGGCGCCAGCATCTCGCCCACCCTCGTGCTCACCGGCTTCGCCGACGCGACCGGCCGCATGACCACTACGCTGACCGCCAACGGCTCCGACGGCGAATTCGACGTGACCATCGACGCCGTCGGCGCCGATGGATCGCTCACGGCCGGCTTCACCAACGAAATGCCGCCCGCACCGACGGAGACGCCCGGCCCGCTGCCGACCGGCCCGACCCGCACCCCAACGCCCACCCGCACCCCGGCCGCCACCCGCACGGCTACCCCGACACGCACACCGACCCGCACCCCGTCCGCCACCCGCACTGCCACCCCGACACGCACACCGACGCCCACCCGCACCGCCACAAGCACCGCCACCGCCACGCGCACCTCGACGCCGACCGCCACTCCCGCACCGCTGACGATCGGCGACCTGCAGCCGCGCTTCGGCCCGCCCAGCGGCGGCGTGCCCGTGTCGCTCCTCGGCACCGGCTTCGGCGCCGTCACGTCGGTCGCCGTCGAAGGAACCACGGTGGCGTTCACGCGCACAGGCACCACGCGGATGGACTTCGTCATGCCGCCCGCCGCCGCTGGCCTGCTGGCCGACCTGACGCTGAACACGTCGAGCGGCTCCCTCACCGCCCGCGACCTGTTCACCTACACCAACCCGCAGACCACGACCATGCTGCAGGAAACCGGCGGCGTCGTCACCACCACCAGCCGCACCGTCACCGTCACGGTGCCGTCGCAGGGCACCAGCGGCCCCATGTCCGTCTCCATCGTCCCCGTCAAGCCTCCCGTCCAGACCCCGCTCGACCGGCTCCTCGCCATTTGCCGCCTGACCGCTGTGCTCAGCGGCAAACCCGTCGAATCCGTGATCGTGGCGCTGTATATACAGGTCAAAGCGAATCCCAACGCCATCCCCGCAGAGTACCGCCTAGCGCTCTTCAAATACATCGAAGGCGGCGCCGCGCGCGGCGAGGCAGTCCCGGGCCGCTGGGTGCTCGTCCCCGGCGGCACGTACAACCCCGTCACGGGCGAGTTCTCCGCGCCGATCAAGGACATGGGCACCTACGCCGTCGGCACGATCCAGCTGCAGGAATACTGGTTCCCGGTGCTGCCGAGGCAGTAGCCAAGTACGAATCCAGATCTCGAGTGAAGTCCGCGAATCACGGCATCGCCTGCCGCCCTTCGGACGGTGAGCGATGTCGTGATTCGCGGTTTATTCGTTCGAAATTCTCGGCCGTGCCTCAGGCGAGCGCGGCGCGGCCGAGAATTTCGAACGTGCGCTCGTCCTGGGGCGGATGCATCAGGCCGGCGCGCGCGTCGCGCAGCAGGCGTTCGAGCGGCAGCTTGTGTTCGAGGCCGGCGGCGCCGGCGGTGCGCAGCGCGATGTCGGTCGCCTCGACGGCGGCGTTGGTACAGACGTGCTTGGCCAGCGCCAGATCCGACTCCATGCCGGCGCGCGCGGCCGGCTGTTCATGCCAGCGGCGGGCGGCGTCGAGCAGCACGATGCGCGCGCTGCGGACGGCGATGTTCATGTGGCCGAGGTTGCGCTGCACGTGCGGCAGTTCGGCGATCGGCTTGCCCAGCGCCGTCGGCACGCGTTCGCGGCAGTAGCGCGCCAGCTCGCGCACGGCTGCTTCGGCCACGCCGAGATACGTGGCGGCGAAGGCCAGCGTCGGCCAGCCCGACGGCTGGCCGATGCCGCGCCCCGGCTGCGCCGTGCGCCCATCCTTGACCAGCCATTCGTCCGGCACGAACACGTCGGTGAACACCACGTCGCACGAGCCGCTGGCGCGCAGGCTGAGCGCGTCGCTCCACGTGTCGACGAGCGACAAGCCCGGGCCGCGGCGCACGGCGAACACCGAAACAGCGCCGTCGTGCTCGGCGGTGGTCAGCAGAAAATCCAGCACCGGCGCGAACGTCACCCAGCTCTTGCGCCCGTTCAGCACGAAGCCGCCCGGCACGGCGCGCGCCGTGGTGCGCGGCAGGCCGCCGCGCGACGGGCTGCCCATCTCCGGCTCGCTGGCGACGGCGTTGACCAGCGCGCCGTCGGCGACCACGGCGCGGCACAACTGCTCGAGCTTGCCGGCCGGCCACACGTCATTTTCGACCAGACCGCCGACGACGTGCACGTGCATGGCCAAACCGAGCGCAACGCTGGCATCGGCGCCGCCGATGCAGGCCAGCAGGTTCACCGCATCGACGAGCGACCCGCCCGCCCCGCCCCAGTGCGCCGGCACCGGCAGCAGATGCAGGCCAGCGGCGCGCACGTCGGCCACGCTGTCGTGCGGAAACGACCCGTCGCGGTCGTGGACCGCGGCGCGCGCGGCGAGCGCGGGAACGAGCGACTGCGCGCGAGAAAGCAATTCGGCGGGAGAGAGGGGAGAACTGGTCACGGGGGGAATTTTAGGACGCCTCACCCCCTGACCCCCTCTCCCCCTCGATTTCGCTTACGTTTTTGTCGAGCAAAGCAATAGCAAGCGCGCGAAATCTCGGCGAAGAGGGGGAAATC
>JBIIIA010000432.1:0-3117 GCA_044235195.1 Thermoflexales bacterium | reverse complement strand
CGTTGTCGATGTGCAGCGGGTCGCCGACGGGCTCGACGAATTCGACGTCGGTGGCGATGTGCGCCAGCATGAGGATGTGCGCCATGACCGACCCGGCGGTGAAGGTGAAGGCGACGAACCCGGCCATGACCATGTACCACGGGAAGACCAGCGCCGGCAGCACGAAATACAGCAGGATGTTGAAGGCGCGGCCGATCCAGAACGTGATCTTGTCGTGGCGCGACATCTTCGGGTACACGAAATGCTCGCTGGATTTGCCGGTGAAGTAGACCGCGAAATTGCGCAGGATGATCAGGCCGACGCCGGCCATGGCGTACACGACCGGCGCGTACAGATGCTGAAAGCGGTGCTTCGGCACCCAGACATCCTTCGGCGACGAGCGCAGCCAGCCGTCGGTCTCGAGGCCTTCGTCGAGGCCGGCGATGTTCGTGTAGGTGTGGTGCCAGACGTTGTGCTGCTGGCGCCAGATGAACGCGCTGAGTCCGACGACCTCGGCCGAGTAGCCCAGGATGCGATTGACGAGCGGGTTGTCCGAATAGCCGTTGTGATTGGCATCGTGCATGATGTTGAAGCCGATGCCGGCGGCGGCCAGGCCGAACGAGACGGCGAAGGCGATCGACGTCGCCCAGTGCCAGCCAGCGACGCCGCTGTACATCCACAGCGCGTAGCTGGCCGCCCACCACAGCAGGATGACGACGCTCTTGGCATACATCGCCGGCAGGTCGCGCGCTTTGAGTCTCTGCGCCTGCATATACGCGTCGACGCGCTCATTGAGGGCTTTGCGGAATCCCATGCGCCCGGTGAACGGCAGCGACTTGACGTACTGCTGTTTGGCGATGGGGACGACGGCGGACGATGCGGTGGACGGAGAGGCGATTTCTGATGCCGGGTGCGGCGTTGCGATATTCATTCGGTGTACGGTGCTGTGAACTGCTCCACGAAGACCTACAGCACCTGCAGCGCCGACCCGGAGCGACTGACGACGAAACGCAGCGCGCGAGGCTCGGACTGCGAACGAGCGCGTCGCCTCACGCAACGCGGCAATACGCTACCACATTCGGGTGAGCGGACGAGAACCGGCCACCTGGCCGGTTCTCGTACACACTACTCCCCGGCGAACTTCACTTCCGGCATGGGCAGGTGTTCGGTGCCCAGCTTGCGGCGCAGCATCTTGATGAGGCCGCCGGCCTCGAGGATGGCGGCCACCGACGGCGACAGCGGCGGGAAGGCGTACTCGCCGCGCGGCGTGCGCACCACGCATGCCTCGACGTCGACTTCGACGTGTTCGCCTTTTTCCACGGCGTCGACCGCTTCCGGACAGACGACCGGCAGCACGCCGTTGTTGACGCAGTTGCGGAAGAAGATGCGCGCGAACGAACGCGCGATGATCACCGGCACGCCGGCCAGCTTGATGCACACGGCCGCCTGCTCGCGCGACGAACCGCAGCCGAAATTCTTGCCGCCGACGACGATGTCGCCTGGCTGGACCTGCTTGGCAAAATCGGGATCGAGGTCCTCGAGCGCATGAGCGGCGAACTGGCTCAGGTCGGTCAGTGTGTAGGTGTATTTGCCGGGGAAGATGACGTCGGTGTTGACGTCGTCGCCGTACTTCCATGCGGCGCCTGCGAATTTCATGCGGGGGATTGTATGCGTTCGGGGGCATCTCGTCCCTGTATACTCGCTGCGCTTCGCGGGTGCGTCGAAGCAGTAGGCGGCGCGGACGCGTGCAGAGAGCCGATGGGCGGTGCGAATCGGTCCGGACGTGCAGCCGAATTGGGCGACGCAGACGAACGCCGCGCGGCGAAGAAACGAGCGGGCGTCGACGGCGTGAGCCGTGCGGCGTCAACCGAGGTGGCACCACGGCCGGCTTTCACCGCCCGTCCTCGGAAGGCACATCCGCCTTCCCCGAGGACGGGCGGTTTCGTTTCAGCAGGAGAATCATGGACAAAATTGTTTTCAGCGGCATCCAGCCCACCGGCGAGCTGCACATCGGCAACTACTTCGGCGCCGTCTCGAACTGGGTGCGCATTCAGAACTCGGGCGAATATCAGGCTACGTACTGCGTCGTCGATCTGCATGCGATGACGATGCCGTACGATCCGCCGACACTGCGCAAGAACACCGAAGGGCTGTTCATCGACCTGCTGGCCGCCGGCCTCGATCCGGCGAAGTCGACGGTGTTCATTCAGTCGCTGGTGCCCGAGCACGCCGAGCTGCAGTGGATCTTCAGCTGCATTTGTTCCTACGGCGACCTGACGCGGCAGGTGACCTTCAAGGAAAAGAGCGAGCAGCTCGAAGGGCGGCAGGATGCGTTCGTGTCGGCCGGCCTGTTCAACTACCCGGTGCTGCAGGCGGCGGACATTCTGCTGTATCGCGCCGGCTTCGTGCCGGTCGGGAAAGACCAGGAGCAGCATCTCGAACTTTCGCGCACGATCGCCAATCGATTCAATCGCACGTTCGGCGAGGAATATTTCCCCGAGCCGGCGGTGCTGGCGACCGAGACGCCCAAGCTGCTTTCGCTGAGCGACCCGGCGCGCAAGATGAGCAAGAGCCTCGGCCCGAAGAGCTACGTAGCGCTGTTCGAAGACGAGAAGTCCGTGCGCAGCAAGATTCGCTCGGCCGTCACCGACACCGGCGAAGCGGGCACCGAGATCGGCGCGGGTGCGCTGAACCTGCTCGGCCTGCTGCGCGCCACCGGCCGCGCCGACGTGGCCGAGGCCTTTGAGAAGGAATACGCATCGGGCGGCCAGCGCCGTTACGCGCCGCTCAAGGATGCCGTGGCCGACGCCATGGTCGATCTCACCGCCGGCTTCCGCGCGCGCCGCGCCGAGATTGCCGGCGACCGCGACGCCATTCGCCGGCTCATGTACGAGGGCGCCGACAAGGCGCGCACCGTGGCGTCGCGCACGATCAAGGATGTGCGGCGGCTGGTGGGGCTGCCGAAGAGAGGGGGAAGGGACTAGGGGATAGCAGACAGTGATAGTGATAGTGGATAGTGATAGTGATAGTGATAGCAATTTTTCACCGTCACTATCCACTATCCACTATCCACTATCACTACCCACTATCACTACCCACTATCACTTTTCGTGTGGAAAGGTCTAACTATGTCTAATA
>JBIIIA010000431.1:0-3123 GCA_044235195.1 Thermoflexales bacterium | reverse complement strand
GACTCAGCCGGAGTTTCCGGATTGACGCTTAGTCCTCGATCCGCAGCATCGCCATGAACGCTTCCTGCGGAATTTCCACGCTGCCGACCATCTTCATGCGCTTCTTGCCTTCTTTCTGCTTTTCCAGCAGCTTGCGCTTGCGCGTGATGTCGCCGCCGTAGCACTTCGCCAGCACGTCCTTGCGCATAGCCCGCACTGTCTCGCGCGCGATGATCTTCGCGCCGATAGCCGCCTGGATCGGCACTTCGAACATCTGCCGCGGCACCACTTCCTTCATCCGCTTGGCGATCGCCGAACCCTTGTACTGCGCATGGTCGCGGTGCACGATCATCGACATGCTGTCCAACGGGTCGCCGTTGACCAGGATGTCCATCTTCACCAGCTCACCGGAGTGATATCCCTCGAACTGGTAATCGAGCGACGCATAGCCCTTCGTCGCGCTCTTGAGCTTGTCGTAGAAATCGACGATCAGCTCGGCCAGCGGAATGCGATACGTCAGCATCACGCGCTGCGAATCGAGATATTCCATGTTCTCGCTCACGCCGCGCCGCTTGGTGACGAGCTCCATGATCGGGCCGATGTAGTCCTTCGGCGTGTAGATCTGAATCTTCATCCACGGCTCGCGCATCTCCTCGAGCTTGCTCGGATCCGGCATGTCCGACGGACGATCCAGCCGAATCACTTCGCCGGTGGTCAGCACCGCCTCGTATTCCACGCTCGGCGCAGTCACCAGCACGTCGAGGTCGTATTCACGCTCGAGGCGCTCCTGCACGATCTCCATGTGGAACATGCCGAGGAAGCCCACGCGATAGCCGAAGCCCAGCGCCGCGCTGTTCTCCGGCTCGAACGACAGCGCCGCATCGTTCAACTGCAGCTTCTCGAGCGCGTCGCGCAGCAGCGGATAGTCTTCGGTGTCGGTCGGGTAAATTCCTGCGAACACCATCGGCTTGGCCGGCTTGTAGCCGATCAACGGCGCCGCCGGGTGATACACGTCCACCAGCGTGTCACCCACGCGGCAGTCGCGCACGCTCTTGAATCCGGTCGCCACGTAGCCCACTTCGCCGGCGTCGATCTCGGCGCCGATCGTCATGCGCGGCCGGAAAGTGCCGATCTCGATCGGCTCGAACACCGATCCGGTGTTCGCCAGCCGCAGCCGCGTCTTCATGTCGATGCGGCCGTTCACCACGCGCACGTAGGCGATCACGCCCTTGTACGCGTCGTAGTGGCTGTCGAAGATCAACGCCTGCAGCGATTCGTCGGCGCTGCCCTTGGGCGGCGGCACGTCGCGCACCACGCGCTCGAGCACGTCGCGGATGCCGATGCCTTCCTTGGCCGAGATGCGCAGCACGCCGTCCGGATCGTCGCCCAGCAGCTCACCCACTTCCTTGGCGATGTCGTCCGGCCGCGCATGCGGCAGGTCGATCTTGTTGATGACCGGAATGATGTGCAGATTCGCTTCGAGCGCCAGATACAAATTCGCCAGCGTCTGCGCTTCGGCGCCCTGAGACGCGTCCACCACCAGCAGCGCTCCTTCGCAGGCGTTCAGCGCGCGTGACACTTCGTACGTGAAGTCCACGTGCCCCGGCGTGTCGATGAGGTTGATCTCGTACGTCTCGCCGTCGTCGGCGCGATACGACATGCGCACCGCCGACGCTTTGATCGTCACGCCTTTCTCGCGCTCGAGGTCCATCGAGTCGAGCAGCTGCTCCTGCATCTCACGCTTGGTGACGGTGCCGGTGAATTCGAGCAGGCGATCGGCCAGCGTGCTCTTGCCGTGGTCGACGTGCGCGATGATGCAGAAGTTGCGGATCCGGGAAAGGTCGGTTGCCATTGGAATGTCCGATTATACGAATTCCCTCTCCCCATCTCTCCCTCTCCCCTCTGACCTCTCAACCTCTCACTTTTCACCTTTCACCCCGCCCACGCCTTGCACACCGCCGTCGCTCGTCCGTCCTTGACCGCCTCGTTCATCAGGAACGACAGGTACGTGTCCTGGCATGCCTCGGCCAGCGAGTAGAACGAGGCGCCGCCGCGCGCGTAGTCGCCCATCAGCAGCATGCAGGTCGCCACGGCGATGTCGTCGTCGGGCAGCGGCGCCGGCGCGAATACGTTGCGATACGGCCACTCTTCGCCGCACTGAATGCCCTTCAGAAATTTGCCCTCGAGGTTGCCGCCCTGCCCGCCTTCGTGCCGCTCGAAGCGCACGCGCACCGGCGTGTTCGCATCGGCCAGATACACCGCGGCATCGTTGAACAATTCGCCGCGCTCGCCGCGCACCAGCAGGCGCGGGTCGCGAATGTACGAGAAGTACTGCTCACCGGTGAAGTCGAACACGCCGAGCTTGTCGCCGTAGTCGAACGTGACGATGTCCTGATCGACGTCGCGCAGCTCTTCCTTCTGCGGCGGCCCGCTGCGCGATGCGCCGGCCACCACGCGGCTGCGAAACCGGCGCCCGCTCAGCGCCGCGCCCTCGTATCCGACGCCGAGAAAGCGCCGCAGCAGGTTCACGCCGTGGTAGCCGTGCGCCACGGAAATCTGCACCTGCGAGATCGGGCCGAGCTTGCCGCCGTACACGAAGTTCAGTCGCGCCGCGTGATGCGGCTGGAAAGCATACTGCTCGGCGATCTGCACGCGCGCCGACGCGCCGAGCGCGCTCCAAAGTTCGTCCAACGCATCGATCGTCGGCGCCGGCGGCGTTTCGCTCAGCACCGGCATGCCCTCGCGCGTCAACTCACGCAGCAGCTCGGGCGCGACCGCCCACGGCACCGACGTGATCACGTAGTCCGGCCGCGTCACGCCCACCAGCTCGCGCCACGTGTCGAACGCGCGCGTGCCGAAGCGCTGCGCCAGCGCCGCTGCCTTGCCCGGGCTGCGGCTCACCACGCCGGTGCACTCGAAGAAGTCCGGGCGCGCCTGCGCCACCCGCAGAAAAAATTCCGCGCGCCATCCGGCGCCGATCAGTCCGAATCGAATGGGTGTCGTCATGGGCCGTAGCCTACACGACGCCGTCTTCCGTCCGCCGTTTGGAGAGTAATTACGACCACGGCGAACGACACTCGTTGGAAACCTCGAATCGCACCCGGACCCACCTCCTTCGGGGGTGAGTCCTGGTGCGATTCGAGG
>JBIIIA010000430.1:0-3127 GCA_044235195.1 Thermoflexales bacterium | reverse complement strand
GATTCCCATATCTTTGATCGGAACAGTGAACTCGCCCTTCGTCGAGTCGTACGTGCCGCCGGGCACCAGTTCCCATCTGCCCGGTAACGCGTCGCCGCGCGCCGCTCCACCTTCGATATATTTAAAGAGCGCCAGCCGATACTCTGCGCTGATCGAATTCGGATTCGCCTTGACCGAGAAGTACAGCGACACAAGCACGGATTCGACGGACACCTTGTTCATCGTGGCATACACGCGGCACACCACGAGAAGTCGCTCGAGCGGCGTCGGCGTCGGAGGAGCCACCGGAGCCGCGGACACCGACATGGTTCCGCTGGTGCCCTGCGACGGCACTGTCACCGTCATAGAGTTGTTGGTCGTGGTCACTACACCGCCGGTTTGCTGCGACATCGTCGTCGTCTGCGGGGGGCTGTAGGTGAACACATCGCGCGCTGTGACTGGTGCGCCTGACGTATTGAGCGTCAGGTCAGCCATCAAATTCGGCGCCCCGGGCGGCATCGTGAAGTCCATCCGCGTGGTGCCCGTGCGCGTGAACGCCACCGCCGTGCCCTCCACAGCAACCGACGTGACGGCGCCGAAGCCGGTGCCGAGCAGCGATACCGGCATGCCGCCGGACGGCGGACCGATGCGCGGCTGCAGATCACCGATCGTCACCGGCACAGCCGTTGCAGTGGGTGTCGGTGCGTTCGTCGGCGTGCGCGTCGGTGTGTTCGTCGGTGCGCTCGTCGGCGTGTTCGTCGGCGTGCGCGTCGGTGTGACCGTCGGCGTGGACGTGCGCGTCGGCGTCGGCGTGCGCGTCGGCGTCGGCGTGCGCGTCGGCGTCGGCGTGCGCGTCGGGCCGGTTGGCGACGGACCAGGCGTCTCCGTCGGCTCAGGCGTCGGCAATGCTTCATTCGTAAAGTTCGCCGTGATCGACGCACCTGCGCTGACACCGTAGATCGCCACGTCGTAATTGCCGACGGTGTCGTTGGCAGCCAGCGTGGTCGTCACACGGCCGGCGAAGTCGGCGACGTGAGTAAGAACGAGGGTAGGCGAAATGCTGGCGCCGCTGCCCGGCGCGGTCAGCGTGATCAAACCACCCGGGCCGACTGGTTCACTGTAGTCATTGGTGTAGGCCACCACGAGCGGGTCGGCAAAATTCGTGCCGATCGTCGTCGTCTGCGGCGCGCCGGAAACGATGCTCAGCCCGAAGCCGCGCGATTCGAATGCGCCGATGTCGCAGACGCCGACGCGCGCCACACCGCGCTGGTCGGTCGCCGAGCAGGCGGCAGCGTCGCCGGCATCGAGGGCGAGCGAGCCGGGCAGCAGCGGAACACTGGGATAGGCCCCACCGTAGTACCCGAGCTCACCCACGCCGATGGACGCAGATGGAGACGCCGTGAAGCCGCACGATGCATCCGTGACCAGGTTATGGGTGCCGGTGATCGTCGCGCCATTGCTGAAGCACTGGACACCGCTGTTGCCGGCAAGGATGGTGTTGATGAAGCTGACTGCAGAGCTCGTGCCGGTGAGGTCCACGCCGCCGCCTACATCGGACACGACGTTGCTCAGGATGGTCGTATTGGTGATCCACACCAGAGTATTGCCAACGGCAAAACCGCCGGCGCCGCTGTAGGCGCTGTTCGCAGCGATCGTCGAATTTTCAACTTTCAACGTGCCGTCGACCTGAAAGCCCCCGACCTTGCCCGCCGCGCTGTTGCCTTGCACGACGACGTTGCGGATCAGCGCCGCGCCGGTGGCCAGGAAACCGCCGCGTAGACCATTGGATCGATTGCCGGCGACGCTGCTATTTTCAATTAGGAGTGAGGTTACGGCATGAAAGCCACCCGCATCACTGCCCGCGCTGTTGCTGAGAATCTGCGAATTGCTGATCGTCGTCGAGACGGTGCTGACGCAGAAGCCACCGCCCAACAACTTGGCGGAGTTGCCCGTGATGTCGGACGCGATGATCGTCGCCGCGCTACCGGACAGGAAACCGCCGCATGCACCGACGCCGCTGAACGACACGTTGCTGATGACATGCGAATCGCGGATAGAGGTGGTTGAGTTGGCATAGAAACCGCCGCCGTAGTTCCCAGTGGTATTGCTGATAATGTCTGAACTCACGATCGTGAGCGGATTTTTGGCCTGGAATCCGCCACCGACGCCTGCCGAGACGTTGCCGACGATGCGCGAGTTGCTGATCGACGTCGTGCCGTTTGTGTTGATGAAAAAACCACCTCCCGAACCGCCGGTGTTGGAGATGAAGTTGGAAGTGGAAATCGTGGTCGTGTTGTTGCCGTAGAAGCCGCCGCCAAACCCGCTGGCAGAATTGGATTGGAAATCGGAAGCAGAGATCGTGGCAAAGCCGAGTGCCATGGCACCGCCGCCGTTGGTGGCAGCGTTGCTGATGAACTGTGAACCGCTGATCGAGAGCGTGCTGTTTCCATAGATGCCGCCACCCTCGTTAGCAGAGTTGGCCGTGAAGTTGGAGTCGAAGATCGTGGCCACGCCACTGGCAAAAATGCCGCCGCCTCCACCCGTCGCCGAGCTGCTCATTACGTTGGTGTTCGACAACGTCAGCGTGCCGCCGCTGATGTGCACAGCGCCGCCATTTCCAGCGATATATCCATTGCGCAGCGTCATCCCATACAGCTGGGCGTCTGCAGTCATTACAAACACGCGCGACGCACCGCCCGCATTGATCGTGACGAGGCTGGCGCCCGTGCCGCTGATAGTCAGCGTCTTCGTGATCTGCAACGCGCCGCTGGTCAGCGTGATCGTCTGCGGCGTGTTGAATGTGGCATCGAAGGTGATTGTGGCGCCCGAAGATGCGCAGCCGATGACATCGCGCAGCGAGCCTGCGCCGGAGTCGTTCGTGTTCGTCACCTGCAGCGTACACGGAGACGGCGCACTCGTCCGCGCACGCACCTGTGCAGGAACGGAACCATTCCAATACATACCGGCCAACGTCAGAATGGCAGCACACGACGAATAGAGCTTACGAACGTGATTGTGGAAAATTGCGCGCATAATAAAACTTTGCAATACCAAACAGTTGCAACATCCGTCCTGTAAAAGTTGCCGCAGAATCAAGTTCACGGTATTCGGCCGGATTCCGGTATGACAATAGCGCGCAAATTAGGGT
>JBIIIA010000086.1:0-10297 GCA_044235195.1 Thermoflexales bacterium | reverse complement strand
ACGTTGCCGGCGCGGCAGGCGTTGAACAGGCCCGGCACGCCCAGGATCGAGTCGGACCGAAACGTCAGCGGATCGACGAATTCGTCGTCCACGCGCCGATAAATCACGTCGACCGGGTTCAGGCCGCGCGTGGTGCGCGTGTACACGCGCCCTTCGTGCACCACCAGATCACGCCCTTCGACGATCTCGACGCCCATCATGCGCGCCAGAAACGAGTGCTCGAAGTACGCCGAGTTGAACACGCCCGGCGTCAGCAGCACCACGATCGGCTCGCGATCCTGCGGCATGTTGCGCGGCGCCACTTTGCGCAGCATGTTCAGCAGCTCGATCGGATAATGCTCGACCGGCATTACGCCGTAGCGCTCGAACAAACGCGAGAACACGCGCTTCATCGCCTGGCGATTCTCGAGCATGTAGCTCACGCCGGACGGGCAGCGGCCGTTGTCTTCGAGCACGTAGTACTCACCGTGCGCGTCGCGCACCAGATCGGTGCCGACGATGTGCATGTAGACGTCGCCCGGCACGTTCACGCCGATCATCTCGCGGCGATAGTTCTTCGCCCCGTACACCAGATGCGCCGGAATCACGCCGTCGTGCACGATGCGCTGCTCGTGATACACGTCGCGCAGGAACATGTTCAACGCGACCACGCGCTGCTGCAGCCCGCGCTCGAGCCGCCGCCATTCGGCGTTGGGAATCACGCGCGGCACAAGGTCGAACGGAAAAATGCGTTCGATGTTGTCGCGTTCGCTGTATACCGTGAAGGTGATGCCCTGCGTCAGAAACACCTGGTCGGCCGCCTTGCGGCGTTCCTCGAAGGCGGCAGGTGACAAGGCCTGCAGTTGTTCCGCAAGGACTCGGTAATGGGGTCGCGCTTCAAGGCGCGCTTCGCCGTCGTCGGCGGCGAACATTTCGTCGAAAAATCGGCCGTGCTGGCCGAGCGCGTAATGTTCCAGAAGCGTCATGTGTGTTCAGTTGGGAATGGGTCGAAGTCTACTACTCCTCGACGAGCAGCCCCGTCGCCGCGATGGCCGCCCGCACGGCGCGCAGGTCGCGCGTGCGCAGCAGCGCCACGGTCGGCGCAATACGCTCGACGCCGGCGCGCCGCAGCGCATCGAGCCGCAGCAGTGCATCGAGCGCAGCAGCGTCGCGCGTGCGCAGCGCCAGCGTGTGCATCAGCTGCACTTCCGCGCCGTCGGCCCAGCGTTCGACCGCGCGCGTCACCGGCGTCGGCAGCGCGGCGCCGGCCTTCTCTTTCAAAAATTCGAGCACGCGCGCCGCGCGAATGCCCTGCTCGTGCGCCCGCCGCAGCGAACGCGGCGTGAGCCGATACGCGTACGCGTCCGGGCGCGTCTCGTCCCAGTCGGCGATGCGGGCGATCTGAAAGCGCTCGAAGGCGCGCACGGGCGGCACGACGATCGTGGCGTCGGCGTCGACGGCGACGGCCGTCGCAGCCGCTGCGGCCGACGAGGCCGCCACGCGCCGATCTTCGAGCCACGTCAGCGGGCCGCGCAGCACATGGCGAATCAGCGCGCCTTCGACGCGATCCCAGTTTTCGAAGCCGTGCAGATACTCGCCGCTCGCCTGGTCGCGCACGTGCCATGCGTCGTAGCGGCCGTCCGCGCGCGCGAAGTCGGGGTTCGTGCGCATGACATGCGCGACGAACGCGTCGACGTCGAGCGCCGCGCCGGCATGGGCGACGCTCCACGCATCGAGCATGCGCAGGATTTCGCCGCGCTCGCGCTGCGGCGCGTTGCTCCACGTGTGGGTCATGTCGAACGTCAGGCCGGGCACGTGGGCCAGGTCGTTCCACTCGTCGTCCTGCAGCCAGGCGCGCACGAGCCCGGCGCGTCGCTCGGCGGCCGGCTGCTGCAGCCATTGCGTCACCGGCTGCGCGACGATGCGCAGGCGGCCGTCCTGCGCGCGCACCCAGCCCATGCGCTGCAGCAGGTGGGCAAGAAATGCGAAGCGTCCATCCGGATGCGCATCGGACGCGCCGTCGGCGCAGCGCAGCATGGCGGCGACGGCGTCGCGCGAGCGCGCATCCCAGCGGCCGTCGCTGCGCACGCGCACGTCGGCGTTCTGCACGTAGCACAGCAGCGTGGTCACGTCGTCCAGCAGCGGGCTGCTCGATTCACCGCCGTCGACGGCCGGCTTCGGCTCAGCAACATCGACAGCGGCGGCCGGAGCCTCGGCCGGGCCGAGCAGCGCAGCGAGGTCGTGCGGGACGAACAGGGCGTCGACGGGCGCGCGCGAAGAGCGGTCGAACGCGCGAAAGAGAAATCCGCGATACCAGAGAATTTCAGCCGGCCCGGTCGGCTCCAGCCACGGGCGTTCGCGTTCGATGCGGCCCGGGCCCATGGCGCGGATCTCGCCGAAGCGCCGCTCCGCAGCGGCGGCGGGCAGGCGGCCGCCGCCGCGCAGAAATGCCTGCAGCGCCTCGCGCGCGGCGGCGGGCAGGCCGTCGTACGCGTCCGCGCAGATTTCCGGCTGCAGCATGTGCACGGAAAGCGCGACGGCCACGTCGCGGGAGGACGTGGCCGTCACCGGCGCGTCCCACGCGTCCGCGATCGCCAGCAGCCGCGCGAGCGGCTCGTCGGTGAGTGCAGAACGCAGGGAGCGCATGCCGCAGCGAACTAGAACTTCAACGCGCTCATCGTGCCGCGCACGAGCTCGGCGCTCTTGTTCATCATCGCGCTCTCTTCTTCCGTGAGCGCCACTTCGATGATCTTCTCGCAGCCGTTGCGGCCGAGCACCACCGGCACGCCGAAGTACATATCCTTGATGCCGTACTCGCCGTCGAGATACGCCGCGCACGGGCGAACCAGCTTCTTGTCCTTGAGAATCGCCTCGACCATTTCGGCGACCGAAGCGCCGGGCGCGAAGTAGGCGCTGCCGGTCTTGAGCAGGTTGACGATTTCGGCACCGCCCTGGCGCGTGCGCTGCACGATCGCGTCGACGCGCTCCTTCGGCATCAGCTCGGTCATCGGGATGCCGGCGATCGTCGAGTAGCGCACCAGCGGCACCATCTCGTCGCCGTGGCCGCCCAGCACGAACGCATGCGTGTTCTCCACGCTCACGCCCATTTCCATCGCCATGAACGTGCGCATGCGCGCGCTGTCCAACACACCGGCCTGGCCGATCACGCGGTTCTTCGGGAAGCCCTTGGCGCTGAGCACCTTGTAGGCCAGGAACGTCATCGTGTCGAGCGGGTTCGTCACCACCACCACGATCGCGTTCGGCGAGGTGGCGGCGATGTTGTTCGCCACGTCGGTGATGATCTTCTGGTTGATGCCGACGAGGTCCTCGCGCGTCATGCCCGGCTTGCGGGCCATGCCGGCCGTCACCACGACGACGTCGCTGCCGGCGGTGTCGGCGTAGTCGGTCGTGCCGGTCACCTTCGTGTCGTAGCCGAGCACCGGGCCGGCTTCCATCAGGTCCAGCGCCTTGCCCTTGGGCATCGTTTCGGTCGCCGGGATGTCGAGAAGGACGATGTCACCGAGCTCGCGCTCCGCGAGCCAGTGCGCGGTGGTCGCGCCGACGAAGCCGGCGCCCACGATCGTAATCTTGTTGCGCATAGTAAACGGGATTATCACACCATGAGGGCGCTGTCCCCTTACAAGCTCCCCACGCCCTCGATGTGCGCCAGCCGCTGCACGATGCCGGCGGCGTCGAGGCGCACAGCGATCAGGTCGATGCGCCAGTCGCAGGCGTCGCGCGCGGCGTCGGAAAGTTCGTGGATCAGATACGCGTCGACGGCGGCGATCATCGCGGCGTATTTGCGCGGAGTGAGGCTCTCTTCGGGTTCGCCGAACTGCGCGCCGTGGCGCGTGCGCACCTCGACGAACAGCAGGCGTGCACCGCAGCGGGCGACGATGTCGATCTCACCGCGCACATGGCTGCCGCGCGGCGGACGCCAGTTGCGCGCGATCACGTCGCAGCCGCGCGATTCGAGGTGCGCCGCCGCGATGCTTTCCCCGAGTGCCCCGGTGGCGCGGCGCCCCCCGCGCACGGTCACACCGCCTCTTCTTCGCTCTCCGGCGGATGGGCGGTCTCGCGCCCGGTGATGCCGGACGTGACGACGGCGGCAATCAGGCTGATGAGGCTGAACACCACGACCAGGCCGAGCCGCAGCTCGACCTGCTGCGACGCCGACAGCGCCGCAGCAGCGGCGACGTTGCCCGCGGCGGCGCCGAGGCCGACCCACACGCCCATCCACATGCCGGCGACGCGGCCCAGCCGCGGATCGATGAACGGCTGCGCCGCTTTGCGCGCCGCCATCAGCGCCACGATAAATACGGCGATCAGGTTGCCCCACCATCCGGCGATGAACGCAGCGCCCACCAGCCCGGCCTGCTTTTCGGGGACGAGAATCGTGCCGACGAAGCTCTGAAAGCCGAGGGCCGTCGCGGCGCAGACGAGCAGGCTCGTCAGGAAGTAACGCAGATGCAGTCTGGACATGTCGACTATGCAGTCTTCGTCACGCCGCCGAAGCGGCGATCACGTGCGGTGTAGACGGCGATGGCCTTGCACAGCTCGGCTTCGTCGAAGTCGGGCCAATGCACGTCCGTGATGTAGTACTCGGAATACGCGCCCTGCCAGATCAGGAAGTTGCTGACGCGATATTCGCCGCTGGTGCGCACGATCAGGTCCGGGTCGGGCAGGCCGCCGGTGTACAGGAAGCGCCCGACGGTCTTCTCATCGATGCCGTTCGGGTCGATGCCGGCGGCAATCATGCTTTTCACGGCGTCGACGATCTCGGCGCGTCCGCCGTAGTTCAGCGCGATGTTCAGGATCAGGCGCGTGTTGTGACGCGTGTACTCGATGGCCTGCCGGATCTTTTCCTGCAGCATGGGCGGGATGCGATCGATGCGGCCGATGTGCCGAATCTGCACGCCGCGGGCGTGCAGTTCGTGCAGCTCACGATCGATGACCACTTCCAGCAGGCGCATCAGCCCGAGAACCTCATCCTCCGGTCGGCGCCAGTTCTCGGTCGAAAACGCGTACAGCGTGACGACCTCGATTCCCTGGCGATCGCACTCGCGCAGCACGCGATGCAGATTGTCGGTGCCCGCCTTATGGCCAGCGAGGCGCGGCAGGTTGCGCTTGCGCGCCCAGCGGCCGTTGCCGTCCATGATGATCGCCAGGTGGCGAATGCCGTGCGTCGGCGCCGTCGAGGCGAGGGCCGGCGCGCTGTGCGACTGAAGTCCGGGGAGTGCGGTTATCGTCATAGAGTGCTGCGTGTTGCGGTGCGAAGGACGTCGAAGGACTTCAGAGGTCCATCACCTCGCGTTCCTTGCGCGCGCCGTGTTCATCCACGCGCGCATTGAAACGATGGGTGACCTTCTCGACTTCCTCTTTGCCGCGCTTGTGATCGTCCTCGCTGATCATGCTCTCGTCTTCCATTTCCTTGAGCATGTCCATCGCATCGCGGCGGTGATTGCGAATCGAGACGCGGGCCTCTTCCATGCGCCTATGCACCAGCTTGACGATGTCACGGCGACGCTCGCCCGTCAACGGCGGGATGTTCAGGCGAATCACCTTGCCGTCGTTGTTCGGCGTCAGCTTCAGGTCGGAAACAGCGATCGCCTTCTCGATCAGCTTCAGCGTAGACGGATCGAACGGCTTGATCATGATCACCTGCGCCTCCGGCACATTGATCGTCGCCAGCTGCAGCAGCGGCACGTCGGTGCCGTAGTACTCGACCGGCAGCTTTTCCACCAGCGCCGGCGAGGCGCGGCCGGTGCGCAGACCATGAAAGTCCTGCTCCATCGACTCGATGGACTTCTCCATCGACTTCTCGAGGTCTTTGATCAGCCCTTTGATTTCGTCAGACATATACGATCCTCTTAACAGTAACGGTGACAGCCTGCCGATTCCCACAGGCAGCCTTGAAAATGCTATCACGGCGCGTCGGATAGGTTTTGACAGCGCCGTTATGACACATCCGCGGGCGGCATGCCCGGGTGCTGCGTCACTCAGGAAATAATCGTGCCGACCGCCTCGCCCCGCACCGCCCGCAGCAGGCTGTTCTCCTGCCACAGATCCAGTACCATGATCGGGAGCTTGTTGTCCATGCACAGCGTAATGGCAGTGCTGTCCATGACGCCGAGGCCCTGGTTCAAGGCATCGAGATACGTCAGCGTGGTGTACTTCTGTGCGGCGGCGTTCTTGCGCGGATCGGAGTCGTACACGCCGTCGACCTTCGTCGCTTTGATCAGCACGTCGGCGCCGATCTCGGCGGCGCGCAGCGCGCCAGCGGTGTCCGTCGTGAAATAGGGATTGCCAGTGCCGGCGCCGAGGATGAGCACACGGTCCTTCTCCAGATGGCGGATGGCGCGCAGACGAATATACGGCTCGGCCACCGAGCGAATCTCCAGCGCCGTCTGCACGCGGGCCGACACGCCGATGCGCTCGAAGGCATCGCGCAGCGCCAGGGAGTTCATCACCGTCGCCAGCATGCCGATGTGATCGGCGGTCGTGCGATCCATCCCCAGCGCGATGCCGTCCTTGCCGCGCCAGAAATTGCCGGCGCCGAGCACGATCGCCACCTGCACGCCGAGGCTGCGCACGGCCTGCACCTTGCGGGCCAGATCTTCAGCCAGCGCCGGCTGGATGCCCATCCCTCCGGGACCGGCGAACGCCTCGCCGCCCAGCTTCAAAAGAATGCGTTTGTATTTCACGGTGCTCATGAATTCCTCCGTCGCCGGCAATCGCCATACAAATAAAAAGGGCATCTTTCGATGCCCTTTTCATCGCCTCACTCCGCAGCCTGTACCGTCTCTCCGAGCTGGTATCGACTGAATCGGCGAATCACGATGTTTTCACCGATTTTCGAAATCGCAGCGGTGATCATGTCCTTCACCTTCTGCTTGCCGTCCGGATCCTTGACGAAGACCTGATCCATCAGGCACGCTTCGGCGTAGAACGACTCCATCTTGCCGGCCGCGGCGCGCTCGGCAATGTTCTCCGGCTTGCCCTGCTTGAGGATTTCCTCCTTGAACTTCTCCGTCTGCACGGCGATTTCAGCAGCCGGAATGTCTTCCCGCTTGACGTACAGCGGCGAGCTCGACGCGATCTGGATGGCGACGTTGTGTGCCAGCTCGCGGAACTCCGGGCTGCGCGCGACGAAGTCGGTCTCGCAGTTGACTTCCACGATCACGGCCATGCGGCCGCCCATGTGCGTATACACCTCGATCACGCCGTCGCTGGCCTCGCGGCTGGCCTTCTTGGCCGCCGCCGCCAGCCCCTTCGTCTGCAGCCAGGCCACGGCCTTGTCGTAATCGCCGCCGGACGCATCCAGCGCCTTCTTGCAGTCCATCATGCCTGCGCCTGTCGCATCGCGCAGCTGCTTCACCAATTCAGCGCTCGTCGCCATGATTTACGCTCCTTCCTCTGCATCCGGCTCGAACGAACGCGGCATGGCCTCTTCACCTTCCGCCGACGCCGGCTCACCGGCTGCCATCTTGTCGGCGGCGCCCGTGATCTGATCGATGTCGTCCGCGCCCTTGCGCAGCGCCAGTCCTTCGAGCGCGGCGTTGGCCATCGCTTCCACGATCAGCTTGATCGCGCGAATCGCATCATCGTTCGACGGAATGATGTAATCCACGCCGTCCGGATCGCAGTTGGTGTCGACCATCGCGATGACCGGGATGTTCAGGCGATTGGCTTCCTTGATCGCGTTCGCCTCGCGGCCGACGTCGACGATGAACAGCGCATCCGGCAGGCGGCGCATCGTCTTGATGCCACCCATCTTGCGGTTCAGGCGGTCGATGTCGCGCGTGCGCAGCAGCGCTTCCTTCTTCGTGAAGCGATCCAGCTCGCCACGCTCCTTCATCGCCTCCAGCTCGGCCATGCGATCCAGGCGGCCCTTGATCGTGCGCCAGTTGCTGAGCGTGCCGCCCATGAAGCGCTCGGTGATGTACGGCTGGCCGGCGCGCGTCGACTGCGTCGCGATCGGCTCCTGCGCCTGGCGCTTGGTGCCGACGAACATCACCGAGCCGCCGCGGCCGACGATGTCGCGAATGAAGTTGTACGCGTTGTCGATCGCCACGATCGTCTGCTGCAGGTCGATGATGTGCACGCCGTTCCGCTCGGTGAAAATGTACGGCTTCATGCGCGGATTCCAGCGCTTCGTGCGGTGGCCGAAGTGCACGCCCGTTTCGAGCAGCGACTTCATCGGAACTACGGACATTGTCTTTCTCCTTTTGAACCTTGCGTCTCGGCATTGCCGAAACTTCCTCTGCACGCTTCCCCCGCCCGCGGATCTCCGGTCGCCCGGAGACAGGCCGCGCAACGTCGGCGCACATGCGTATTGCCCGTAATCCGGGCGGCGACAATTGTAGCCGATTCGGCAGATATCCGGCAGCACTTGCGCCGTCCGCCCGCCACCCCTACATTCCCCTTCGTCTATGGGCAACTTTCCCGAGACCCGTGCCAAGCCATCCAAACCCGGCATCCGCGCCGTGGCAGAACACGTCGCGCTCTCGCCCTCGGCGGTCTCGCTGGCCCTGCGCGGCTCCGCCAGCATCCCGGCCGAGACGCGCGCGCGCGTCCAACAAGCGGCCGACCTGCTCAACTACGTGCACAAGCCGCGCCGCACGCGCGAACGCCGCAGCTTCCGCAAGTACGTCTTCGCGATGGACGACCACGGCGACAAGCCGGTCATGTCCAATCCGTTCTACGGCGAGGTGCTGGCCGGCGCCGAAATGCAGTGCGCCGTATCGCGCGCCTCGCTGTCGTTTTGTCTGCTGCGCGCCGGAGCATCCGAATCGACGCTGCTGCATTCCCTCCTGCGCAACGACATGGATGGCATCCTGCTGGTGGGGCCGTATCCCCCCTCCCTCGTCGCGCGCATCCGGCGCGCCACGCCGGCGCCGATGGTGCTCGTCGACAACTGGTTCGCCGGCTGCGAATACGATTCGGTCATGGCCGACGACTTCGCCGGCGGCTATCACATCACGCAGCACCTGCTCGAACTCGGACACGCGCGCATCCTGCCGCTCTTCCGCTCGCTGGCCAAACGCCCCGCCGAGGCTTTCCTCGAGCGACTGCGCGGCTATCAAACCGCGATGCGCACGCGCCAGCTCGAAGCGCTGGCGCCGGTGTTCTTTCCCGACGAGCCGCACGGCCCGCAGCTTATCCAGCGCATCGCCGCTCTGCTGCGCGATGCGCCGCCCTTCACCGCACTCTTCTGCGCGAACGATACGTTCGCGCTCTTCGCACTTCAGGCGCTCGAACTCCTCGACCGTCCGGCGCCACGCTGCGTCTCGGTGACCGGATATGATGACCTCGTCGCCGCCCAGGGTTCTTCACCGACGCTGAGCACCGTGCACAATCACCCACGCGAAATGGGCGCTGCAGCGGTGCGACGGCTGGCCGAACGCTTGAACGGCGACGCCGGGCCGGTGCAACACATCCGCCTCGGCGTCTCACTCGTCGCGCGTGAAAGCACGCGACTGCTTTCTCAGCATGAACCTCTGGCTTGAATCCCACTCCCGACCGCTTCTCATCGCTCATCGCGGTGCGAGCGCGCACGCGCCAGAAAACACGCTCGGCGCATTCGCCCTGGCGATGCAGCAGCGCGCCGACGGCATCGAGCTCGACGTCAAACGCTGCGCCAGCGGCGAAGTCGTCGTCCTGCACGACCACACCGTCGACCGCACGACGAACGGCACCGGCACCGTCGAATCGCTCACGCTCGCCCAGCTGCGCGCGCTCGACGCCGGCGCCGGCGAACGCATCCCCACGCTCGACGAAGTGCTCGACCTGATCGAGCCGGAGCCGGGCTTCCTCATCAACATCGAGATCACCAACTACGACACGCCGCGCGACGGCCTCGAAAATGAAGTGGTGCGCATCGTGCAGCGCCGCAGCTTCGCCTCGCGCACGCTGTACTCGTCGTTCAATCACATGCTCGTGCGCCGCCTGGCCGCACTGCAGCCGGACGTCCCGCGCGCCGTGCTCTATTGGCCGGAAGGCCCCGCATGGATCCGCAACGTCTGGCTCAGCCCTTTGATTCGCCACGAGTTTCGTCACCCGCAGTTCGGCATGGTCACGCCGCAGTCCATTCGCCGCATGCACGCCGCCGGCCGGCGCGTCAACGTCTGGACGGTCAATGAGGAAGCCGACATTCGCCGCATGGCCGCGCTCGGCGTCGACGGCATCATCGGTGATTCGCCGCTTACGATGCGGCGCGCGCTGGGCGTGGAATAAGTGCTCATCCGTATATTCGGGGCTGAAACGCCATGCCCCGGCCTCCGGCCGGGGCATGGCGTTTCAGCCGGGGTTTACGGAT
>JBIIIA010000429.1:0-3134 GCA_044235195.1 Thermoflexales bacterium | reverse complement strand
CTTCTTCGTCGTCCCGTCCTGCGCCGTCACCGTCGTCGTGATCCGGTTCGTCCCCACCACCAGCGGGCAGACATTTCCCACGCAGTCGACGGACGCCGCCGTCGCATTCGCTTCTCGCGCCGCGTTGTCCACGAATTCCAACGCCGTCGTTTCAGCGCTCGGCGCCGGCCCACTTCGATTCTCCTGTTCCCAGGACGCGCGCGTCACGAGCACCACATACACCTTCGTCGTCACACCATCCAGCGCCGTCACCGTGGCAGTAATGCGATTGGTGCCAACCACCAGCGGGCACACGTTGCCGACGCAGCCGCTGTACGCCACCGACGCGTTCGCGTTGTTCTTCGTCCCGGTGATCGTCACGCTGGTCACGGCATTCGCCACGCTGGCCACGTAGCTCGTCGTGCTGCTCACGAACGCCGGCGTCAGCGTCCCGGCGCTCAGCGCCAGCCCGCGCAGGTTCGCATCATTCGCACCTTCTCGCATGACGATCGCCACCGTCGCGTTCGCGTCGCTCTTCGTCCCGGTGATCGTCAGCGTGCTCACTCCGTTCGCCACGCTCGCCGTGTAGCTCGTCGTGCTGCTCACGAACGCCGGCGTCAACGTCCCGGCGCTCAGCGCCAGCCCGCTCAGATTCGCGTTGTTCGAAGCTGCGCGCGTCACCGTCACTACGTAATCCTTCGCCGTGGCGCCGTCCTGCCCCGTCACCGTCACCGTAATGCGGTTCGCGCCCGCCACCAGCGCACAGGCAGCCGGCGCGCCGACGCAGCCGCTGTACGAAACCGTCGCGTTCGCGTCGCTCTTCGTCCCGGTGATCACCAGGCTGCTCACCGCGTTCGGCACACTCGCCGTGTAGATCATCGTGCCGCTCACGAACGCCGGCGTCAGCGTCCCCGCGCTCAGCGCCAGCCCGCTCAGCGCCACGGTGTTCGACGACACCGCCGTCCAAAGCGGCGTCTGCGTCGGCCTCATCTCGGAATAGGTCGCATCGATGCTGGTCGCGCCATAGATGACAACCACCCCAGCCGCCGGCTCAGCATTGCTGGTCACCGTAAGCACTTGCGGCACATTCCAGTTCGCCGGAGTGAATTGCATCGACGTCGGCGTGATCGATACGGCAGCATCGCTGCTGCGCAGCGGAATCGTCACGTTCGCCCGCGGGGCCGTATTCAGCACGATCGTCGCCCGCTTCCCAGATTCGACCTGCGTCTCGCGCACGGTGATCCCGGGCGGCGTGCACGTATAAGACGGAAGTTGAACGCTGTCGAGCCAGTAGCCTGAGTTTCCATCGGAGCTGTCGGTGCCCACACGCCAGCGCAGCTGCACGGCCTTGCCGACGGCAGACGGCGGCAGCGCAACCCGCACCGTCGTCCACTCCGAGACGACGCCGCTCCATCCGCTTCGTCCACCGATCGCCGAGACGCTTGCGTAGTTGTATCCACCGGCTGCGAAGCTGCCGCCGGCGGTGATCACATCCATGAACCCGCCTCCGGCGATCGACACTTCGAGAACGACGCCGTCCACGGCGTTGCCCTGACTGGTTTCCAGATCGAGTTTGTGCCGGAACTGCACCACGCCCACGTTCGTCGTCGGTGTAAACGCAATCGACGTCAGCGCCATGTCGCTGGTGAATAAAGCATTCGGCGCCCAGGCGCTGTTCGGTTCGGAGTCCGACGCAGTCGTCACCGTCCTCCAGAATGCCTGCTGATTGCTGGTCGAGCGCGTCCAGCCTGTGGGAAGCGCCGGCGCCGTGACCGCATCGAAATTCTCCACCTGGGCGACGCCGCTCCCGAACGGCAACGACAACGTAATCGGAACATGGACGCCGTCGGTGATCACCAGCGTTTTCGTGAAGTCTGCGCCGCAAACGAGGGCCGAATCGACGACCATGGTGAACGTCTGCTCTGCGACGACGCCCGGCGTCAAATCGCCCAACGCCACCGGCGCGCCGCCGCCGAGTTTGCCGAACGCCGCCGCCATCGCAGCGCCGCCGTAGTTTCTGACCGTCAGCATCACGCTGATGCTTTCGCCCGGATCCGGCACATAGTTGGCCGGCAGGAAGCCTTCATCGACGAGCACGGGATTGCCCACGAGCTCGACGTAGGGCGTCGACAGGGCATAGCTCACGGCGGCCGCGGCGTTGATGATGCCGGCGCCGCATCTCGATGGGTCGCAGGCAGTGACGCCGACAATCGTGGGAAACGCCTGCGCCGTGCTTGTAATGATGTGCGCCACATGCTTCGGAGGCAGATTGGGCGCCACGGACAAAATCAGCGATGCCAGGCCAGCCACCTGCGCCGCCGCCATGCGGGTGCCCTGCGTCTGCGAGTACGAATCCGTCTCCGGCGACGTCAGGCCGGCATTAAATGTGGAGTAAATGCCCGCACCGGAGTCGGTGGTCCAGTCGCCGCCCGGGGCGGCGACCTCGACCACGCTGGTGAAGCTGTCGTAGTTGCTGTACCGCGCTCTCCCGCCCGCCTTGCCGGTGGCGACGACCGTGATGGTGTTGCTGCAATTGCCCAGGGTGTCGTTGTTGGCCCCGGAACCGAATCCGCTGAAGTTGTTGTCCCCGGCCGGCACGACGACGACTGCGCCTGCGGCCACCGCTTCGTCGATCGCACCCTGATAGGGTGCACACCGCGTCTGGCCCGCGGGAGGGTTCACGGTCAAGGCGATCACCTTGGCCGGATTCGGATTGTCCGGCACGCCGTCCACGGGCAAGCCGGCCGCCCAGCGGATGCCATCCACGATGTTCGACGCCTCGGTGTAGGACGGACGGCACTTGCCCGCCACACGAACCGGCAGGATTTTGGAGCGCCAGTTTGCGCCGGCCATGCCGACGCCGTTGTTCCCCGCTGCGCCGATGATGCCGGCTACGAGCGTCCCCTGCCAGCTCGAATTCATCCGCTGGCAGCCGATGCTCTGGCCTTCCTGCAGCGTAACGAAGTCGCCCGGATCGGATGCATCGGCATCCCGACCATCACCGTCGCCGGCCAAATCGGCATTCCAGATGAAGTCGTAGCCGGGCAGCAGCCGGCCGGCCAGATCCGCGTGCGTGAACACGCCGGTGTCGATCACCGCGATCACGATGTCGAGCGATCCGGTGGTCACCGCCCATGCGCCGGCGAAATTCGCCC